>DATNQN010000034.1 GCA_036703985.1 Leptolyngbyaceae cyanobacterium | reverse complement strand
ATTGGCTATTTGTCAGTGGTAAAGCAAAAGCCGGGGTTGATAGCTGCACCCAAGCAAAAATACACCAACAGAAAATTAGAAACTTTTTCATGTCTTCTTTACCAAGTAAATTTTTGAATTGTGAGTGATAAAATAAACATCACGACAACGAAGTGGTGATCTATCCTTCCGAAGAAGCCTTATGCCTATAAGGAAGCGATCGCCTAAAAAATAGAATGCAGGGTGTAGAGTGTAGAGCTACTTGATCTCAAACCATCCATTGATTCGATCGCCTAAAATCCTATGTACTCCCCAAGAAGACTGGCCCGAAAGTAGGATAATAAATTCTCCGCGAAGCTCCTCCCAAGTGGCGGCTGCTCGTTGGTTGGATCTCAACCCTGCTGGCAAATTAAAGCCCAGGTTTTGTCCGTTAAGCGAAGCAGATATGACTCTGCCATATAAGAAAGCCGCTTGTGGATCGACACCAGGCAATCTCTGTATTCGGGGATTTCCATTTTGATCAAGCTTTGCCACCACTACCAGGGTTCGCTCTGAGCCGAAGACCTGATTACCTGTTAAGGGGTCAGTTTCTCCCGTTGCTTCTCCAGGAAGAGTAAAGTTTAGAGTAGAGTTTCCCCAATTAGCAAAAGGCGATTCGGTCATACTTAAAATACTGAAATATTAGGAATTGAAGTAGTTCCTTGAATTAGTATTTCTTCCTCGACAGTTGCTCCAAACCCTGTAGGAATTTCCCAGCCATTTTTTACATCTATTGATCGTTGAGTTAAATAATAGGATTCGATAGGTTTAGCCATGCCTGTGAAAACTGCCCCATCAGCAGATGATAACGTTTGCTGAGAAGAGTCTTGCTCCAATATTTTGGCGCCTACCCAATATGGTCTATATTTTGGTTCTCCAGTGGATTGATTAGCTGCTGATTCCGTTAAATATATTTCAACATTTGTATTTAGAGATTCTGGAAATTGAACCAGTGTTTTTACTAAGTTGAAATTCTCCTGAAAATTACCCCAATCCCAAGCCATCGTTGAAATATTGATAAAATTCGCCATCCGAGCATTCTAGAATCTTGGTCGATTCTAGTAAAGTTAAAAGTTTCTCTGATACTGGATTAGAATCAAGAAACAGATTTTGGGATAGAGCTAGTTTATGAAATTCTGGGAATATTTGCTCAAATCTTTTAATCTCGCTGGGTTCTTCGTAAAACTTTTCGCCTAAAATACTTCCTATTACTAAGCCTATTTTTTGTACTGCTTCATTACCAAATTTATCTTTAGCGAATTTAGCAGTAGGATTAACAATTCTACAAATGATTTGCAAAAAGATGATTAACCCATCTTCTGTGCCAGTATCCAAAGGGTTTTGAAACCAAGTTTCTTTCATTAGCCACTACGCCTACGACGACCTTCAGTTGGGGAAATTTCCTCAGTTGTGGAAGTTTGAGCAGTTGGGACAACTTCAGCCGTTGATGAAATTTCCTCAGTTGTGGAAGTTTGAGCAGTTGGAACAACTTCAGCCGTTGATGAAATTTCCTCAGTTGTGGAAGTTTCAACATTTACAAGAGTTTCAGCAACCCGATAACCTAATGCCTTTGCTAGATCATCAGGGATATCTTGTAATCCTGGTTGATATGTGATTCCTCTCCAACCTATGCTGTGAGGAACATCAAAAAAAACTGTCATTTTGCATTCTTAGTGATTAAGGTTTAGGTTTGGAATCTGAAAGATTGGTAGAAATGTCTAATTATTGCTGGGTTCAGGTATGTCAAAAACGGCGATCGCTTCTGGGTCTTGTAAAACTGGTAAAGAAGTCTGCCAACCTTCAAATTCAATGCGTGGTGGTTTATCTTCCTTATACTCAGACCTAACAACAACCCCCGGCTTTGTTTGTCCAACTGCCCGACCAATTGCTGTATAGCCCAAGGTATCGTACATGGGAATGGGGGCTTCATCTCCCAAATCGATCGCTGTTTCTCGACCAGTTTCACAAAGCATTACGAAAGCACTTTCCTTGAGGAAGCGATGGCTTGAGCTATCAGATTCGTAATAGCGTAAATCGTAGGTTTCCACAGGTGGGAACTTTTCTTTGGCAAATGCTGCGTCAACTGTTGCTTCTATGCCGCTTGGTCCAGTACCTTGCAACTGGCCTTGGACTACAGTAATACCACTGCCGTAGGCTTGAACAAATGGATTCCTTGCCAGTACCAGTTTTCTAGATAAAGAAGTCATAATTCGGGTAACAATTAACCCTTTTTCTGACCGCAACCAAGAAATTTTATTGGCGATATCCTCCATAGGGTTGTAAGTTGGGTCATACCAACCAGCCAAATCAGTTTTAGTACCACTAGGAATAGTGACTCTATGCCCTTCTGGGTTGGGGCAATCAACTACTTCTCGGTAGCCGTTATACCCTTGTCTGACAAACTGGGCATCAACGATCGCATCGCAGCGCTGTTTCTCCCGGTATTCAGCTAATGCTCTACCAATGGCCCGATCGGTAAAGTTGATAATTTGCCGTTCAGCCTCTTGCATATCAGCTGCATTGGTGTTTAACAACTCCATCAAGCTATCTAAAGCCTGCCCAGTGAATTCTGCACCAATATCGGAGTTCCCTAACTCCACCAGCATCGAACCAACAGCTGCACCACCCTTGATCACCACTGGCGAGTACCGAGTTCCAGAGTTAGCCATTATGGTTCTGTAGCTGATTTCTTCTTCCCGATACTCGTTCTTTGTTACCCGTTTTTCTGGGAGAAGTTCAGAAAATCTGTATCGGCGTGCCTTGGTTCCGAATTGTATTCTGGGGTAATTAACCGTATCAATGAGAGCGTTTTGCGCTTTTAATTTTTCTAGTAAGGCTTTTACACTTTGCACTAATTGCTCCTCATACAGTCGTAAATAGTTTTAAGTTTGTTTGTATAAAAATTTGAAAGCGAAGAATAATAGGGCAGTAAGTCCCAGTAGACTATTGAACCGTGACGATACAGTTCAACATCCGCATATTCATTGGCATTATCAACGTCAAATGCAGTTAAATAAAATTCCTGGTAAGTCACAGTATTATTTAGTTTTACTGAGACTCCTTTGCTTAAATTGGTGCTAACTCCAGCCGTTAGTGTGATGGTGTTGGTATCGGTATTAACACTCTGGGTAGTATAGTTGACTCCATTGACAGCGATCGATATCCCTGCTTTGTAGCCAGAGGCAGACTGCACTTTTATAGTCCTGCCACCAGAAATAACAGATTCAGTAAGAGTGGTTTCTAAAACTGTGTTGCCATCTGCACCAT
>DATNQN010000033.1 GCA_036703985.1 Leptolyngbyaceae cyanobacterium | reverse complement strand
GGGATGGGGGGACGGGATGAGAACGAACAGGTCGCTATTAGGACTATCCAATTCTCTTTGATAGCCTTCTAAAGTCCACAGTCCGCCAAAACATAAGCGATCGAGTTCGACTGCTGCGGGAAGTAACTCGCTTGTTAACGGTTTTAGATTTAAAAAGGTAATAGCTGTCAATTGTACACTTAATTAACGAGACGCTTTTCACGCCTAGTCATTTTAACCTTGGATCGTTCCCACATTATGGTATTAACTCAATCGGTAGAGGTTACGCCTAACGGCACGCTTCGCGAACGCAACTCTGGTACTCAGTATTTGCCATCTACCACCGATCGGTCGGAAACTCCCTCGCCTAATCAGCAACTTCTACCACTCACAGCCAAAATTAACAGCCGTGATTGCTTGGAAATTGGCGGTTGTGATGTCAGTACTTTAGTGCAGCAATTCGGTTCGCCGCTTTATATTCTGGATGAAGAAACTCTCAGAACAGCTTGTCAACAATACCGGGATGCTTTTAAACGCTATTATCCTGGGAATTCGCAGGTAGTTTATGCTTCTAAGGCTTGGAATTGTCTGGCGATTTGCGCGATCGTAGCCAGCGAAGGATTGGCAGTAGAAGTTGTATCTGGCGGTGAATTATACACGGCAATTCAGGCTGGTGTCAATCCCCAATTGCTTTATTTTCACGGCAATAATAAATCTCGTCGCGAATTGGAATTAGCGATCGAATCCGGCTGCACGATTATCGCCGACAACTGGCTAGAACTTCGTAATATTGCATCCTTAGCTACTAGTGACTCCCCAGCCAGAATCATGCTGCGGCTGACCCCCGGCATCGAATGTCACACCCACGAATACATCCGCACCGGACATCTAGACAGCAAGTTTGGATTCGATCCCAACCAAATAGATGAAGTATTGAACTTTGTCAGTCAAACCAATTCCCTTCATTGCATGGGGCTGCACGCTCACATTGGCTCGCAAATTTTTGAACTGCAACCCCATCGCGATCTGCCAGGGGTAATGGTGCAGTGGTATGCCAAAGCAGCCGAATTGGGGTTGCCAGTTACTAATTTAAATATTGGTGGTGGTTTAGGCATTCGCTACACGGAAAGCGACGATCCCCCCAGCATTGAAGAATGGGCAAAAGTAGTTTGCGAATCAGTAGAGGCGGCTTGTCAAGAATGGCAAATTCCTTTGCCTACCTTAATGTGCGAACCGGGACGCTC
Organism: Leptolyngbyaceae cyanobacterium; assembly: GCA_036703985.1. GTDB lineage: Bacteria > Cyanobacteriota > Cyanobacteriia > Cyanobacteriales > Aerosakkonemataceae > DATNQN01. The sequence goes on along the minus strand of DATNQN010000033.1, from coordinate 2,447 downwards.
TTTAGTAGGTTCTGCTTGCGTGACTGCTTATACGATCGGTAGCCGCAAAGAAGTACCGGAAATCCGGACTTACCTTTCAGTAGATGGCGGAATGTCTGACAATCCCCGTCCGATCACTTATCAATCTGTTTATCGAGCCGTAGTAGCCAATCGGATGTCCGCTCCTTTCACGGAAACAGTGACGATTGCAGGTTTGCACTGCGAATCGGGAGACATTTTAATTAAAGATATCCAGTTACCTCAAACCGAGCCGGGAGACATTCTGGTAGTGATGAGTACTGGTGCGTACAATTACAGCATGGCCTCTAACTACAATCGGGTGCCACGTCCGGCAGCAGTTTTAGTTAAAGATGGGGAAGCTAACGTATTCTTGCAACGAGAAACTTATCAAGACTTGGTGCAACAGGATCGCCTCCCAGAAAGATTAAAGCTTAACAGTTGATCGAAATTTAGTAGTTAGTAGTTAATTTATGGCCATCCATACCTTTAGCTACTAACTACTTTAAGGGTAGGCTGACTCAGCCCCTACTAAGCACTAACCACTAAGTATTAGCAAATCTAATGGGAGATGCCCTCAGGCGGTTGCTGACAAACCTTAGCTGGACTCATTCCTTGCTTGATGTTGGTTTGGTTTTAGCTCTCACCTATATGGTGCTTGTCATCATTGGTGAGCGGCGTACTCTTTGGGTGGTACGGGGATTTATCGTTCTGATGCTGGCAACAGCTTTAAGCGATACCTTGAAATTAACGCTGCTAAATTTCGTACTGGAAAAATTAGTGGTTGGCTCTGCGGTGGCGATGGCGGTGATTTTTCAGTCGGAATTTCGCCGATTTCTAGAACAATTGGGGCGTGGCGAAGTTACGCAATTGTTTCAATCCTCCGGTCGAGCGATGCCTAAGGCGGATAGCGTAATTGATGAGATAGTAGATGCGGTGAAAGAACTTTCTCAGAATCGCATTGGTGCCTTAATTATTATGGAAACCAGTTCTCCGATCGATGAGCGAGATTTTTCGGTACCGGGGGTGAAGCTAAATGCAGAAGTATCTAAAGAGCTATTGCAGACGATTTTCCAGACCAGTACTCTATTGCATGATGGGGCGGTTTTGATTGGCGGTTCTCGCATTATGGCGGCTGGGGTAATTTTGCCACTGTCCGATCGTACTGCTTCCCGCCAATTAGGTACGCGCCACCGGGCTGCAATGGGGATTACGGAGCGGGTCGAAAATTGCTTGTGTATTGTTGTATCAGAAGAAACAGGCTCGATTTCTTTGGCGGAGAAGGGAATGCTAAATAGGCCCTTGACCAGCAGTAAACTGAAGGAACTCCTAGAGTTGAGATTTTCTCCTTCTAGTGATGAGAGGATTTCTGTAGATCCCGTGCGGAGTTTAGTACGCCAAATTGGTTCTGGAGGATTAACACTGGTTTCCCGTTTGTTCCGTCTGCCATCATCGGCTTCGCGAGAAAAAAAATGACTGCTAAGCAAACTGTTTTACAAGAACTGCCTGCTGATTTAGAGCGAGAACGACTACCCAGACACGTAGCCGTGATTATGGATGGAAATGGGCGGTGGGCCAAGCGACAAGGGCTGCCGCGCATTATGGGTCATCGGCGCGGAGTAGATGCGCTCAAGGATCTACTGCGCTGTGCTAGGGATTGGGGTATTCAAGCGCTGACTGCTTATGCTTTTTCTACGGAGAACTGGGGGAGACCCTTGGAGGAAGTGGATTTTTTGATGACTTTGTTTGAGCGGGTGTTGCGCCAAGAGTTGCGGGAAATGATGGAGGAAAACGTTCAAATTAGGTTTGTCGGGAATTTGAATGCTTTACCACCGTCTCTTTTAGCTGAGATCGAACGATCGATGGATGAAACTAAGCATAATTCGGGAATTAAGTTTACGGTAGCTACGAATTATGGGGGTCGCCAAGAAATTTTGCAGGCAGCCCGGAAAATCGCTATTCAGGTACAGCAAGGTTTGTTGCAGCCGGAACAGGTCGATGAAGCTTTATTTGAAAAACATCTCTATACTTCTGGTATTTGCGACCCGGATTTATTGATCCGCACTAGTGGAGAAATGCGGATTAGCAATTTTCTGCTGTGGCAAATGGCTTATGCGGAAATGTATATTACCGAAACTTTGTGGCCTGATTTCGATCGGGCTGAGTTTCACCGGGCTTTGTGTGCTTACCAAAAACGCGATCGTCGTTTTGGAAAAGTCTAACTATTTTAGATTTTAGATTTTAGATTGAAAGAAAATCTAATCTAAAATCTAAAATTGGTAGCTTAGAAGTTAGGAGTCAGAATTCAGGAGTCAGAATTCAAGAGTCAGAAGTTATAACTCATAACTCAGGAGTTAGGCAATTAACGGATCTTTCTTTCATTTCTCATTGTTTGTTCCCCCATCTCCCCATCTCCCCATCTCCCCATCTCCCCATCTCCCCATCTCCCC
>DATNQN010000032.1 GCA_036703985.1 Leptolyngbyaceae cyanobacterium | reverse complement strand
TCCCGAGCGAACTGATAAAATTAAAGTTCATGCTGAAGAGATTGACTTGGAATATAGCTTGTCAGACTTGCCCAAAATGCTAGATTCCATGTCTGTAGCCTGCGACAGATTAAAAAATATCAGCACCAGTTTACGCACTTTTTCTCGTGCCGATCGAGATTGCAAAGTGCCATTTAATATTCACGAAGGAATCGATAGTACACTGTTAATTCTCAAACATCGTCTGAAAGCGAATGACCAACGTCCGGCGATTGAAGTGATTACTAACTATGGCAATTTACCGCCAGTTGAGTGTTTTTCCGGCCAACTCAATCAGGTATTTATGAATATTATTGCCAACGCGATCGATGCTTTGGATGAGTCAAATAATCAGCGAAGCTTTGCCGAAATTAAAGCTAATCCCAATCAAATTACCATTGAAACTTCCCGTGCTGATAACCAGGTGAAGATTGCGATCGCAGATAATGGTAAAGGGATGAGCGAATCAGTTAAATCAAAGATATTTGACCACTTATTTACAACCAAAGCAGTGGGGAAAGGCACGGGATTGGGATTGGCGATCGCTAAGTCTATTGTCGTCGAAAAACATGGCGGTTCCATTCAGGTCAATTCTCAATTCGGTGTAGGAACGGAATTTGTTATCACCTTACCAACTCAAGCAGAAAAACCCAGTTAACCCTAGTTAAATGCACGTTAACTTAATCTTTATTTCCGAATAAATTTACGAAATCACTCATTAATTAGGAAGCAGGATCGTGAATCAATTTGACCAAACTAGGCCGCAAATCGACGATAACACGCACGTAACCGTTCAAATACCCAACTATCAAATCAACCAAATAGTTTATGCGGGGAGTCGAACATTAGTTTATCGAGCGATTCGGACTGATGACGGATTACCTGTAATTATCAAGCTGATGAAACGGCAATATCCTACTTTTAGCGAATTGGTGCAGTTTCGCAATCAGTATAGCATTGCCAAAAATTTAGATATTTCCGGCATCGTCAAATCCTACAGCTTGGAACCTTATCACAACGGCTATGCCTTAGTCATGGAAGACTTTGGTGGCATTTCTTTACAACAATTCATCCAGAAAAATCCGCTAACACTAGCAGATTTTCTTCAGATTGCCTTGTCATTAACAGATATACTCCATTACATCCATCAACAGCGCGTCATTCACAAGGATATTAAACCTGCCAATATCCTGATTCATCCCGAAACAAAGCAAGTTAAATTAATTGACTTTTCTATTTCAACTTTACTGCCGAGAGAAACCCAACAAATTCAGAGCATTAACGCTTTAGAAGGAACTCTAGCATACCTTTCGCCAGAGCAAACAGGTAGAATGAATCGCGGCATAGATTATCGCAGTGACTATTATTCATTAGGAATTACCTGGTATGAATTACTGACTGGAAATCTGCCGTTTAAGTCGGACGATCCGATGGAGTTGGTACATTGCCATATAGCGAAACAACCAGATAAATTCAAAATTCAAAATTCAAAATTCAAAAATGAAGAATCAATACCGCAGGTGATTTCAGATATCGTCATGAAGCTGATGGCGAAGAATGCCGAAGATCGCTATCAAAGTACCTTGGGTATCAAACACGATTTAGCAAAATGTTTAGTGCAATTGCAGCAAACGGGAAAGATTGAAGATTTTGAAATCGCACAGAGAGATTTAAGCGATCGCTTTCTCATCCCCGACAAACTTTACGGCAGAGAACAAGAAGTTACTCAGCTATTAACAGCCTTTGAACTAGTCAGCACGGGAAGCTCCGAAATCATGCTATTAGCAGGATTTTCTGGCATTGGCAAAACCGCCATTGTCAATGAAGTACATAAACCCATTGTCCGCCAGCGCGGTTATTTTATTAAAGGCAAATACGACCAATTTCAACGCAACATTCCCTTCAGTGCCTTTGTGCAAGCTTTTAGAGATTTAATGGGGCAATTACTCTCTGAATTAGATGCCCAATTACAAGTCTGGAAAACTCAGATTTTAGCAGCAGTAGGAGACAGCGGACAAGTCTTAATTGACGTAATTCCTGAGTTGGAAGATATTATCGGTAAACAGCCACCAGCCACGGAATTATCAGGCAGTGCCGCCCAAAATCGCTTTAATCTCCTATTTCAAAAATTTGTGCAAGTATTTGCCAGCAAAGAACATCCATTAGTGATGTTTTTGGATGACTTGCAATGGGCAGATTCAGCTTCCTTGAATTTGCTGCAATTATTGATGGAAGATACAGAACATCTATTGATATTAGGAGCCTATCGAGATAATGAAGTTTCCCCCGTGCATCCATTTATTTTAACAGTAGATGAAATTATCAAAACTGGGGCAGCGGTGAATACAATTACTTTGCCGCCGTTAAGCGAAGCAAATATAAATCAGTTGGTAGCAGATACCCTGAATTGCGAATCATCCCTTGCCGAACCTTTAACCAAATTAGTTTATCAAAAAACCAAAGGCAATCCATTTTTTGCTACCCAGTTTCTCAAAGCATTATATGATGATCAATTAATTAGCTTTAATTGGGAGATTAAGCATTGGCAGTGCGATATTACTCAAGTTAAAACATTGGCAATTACGGATGATGTGGTAGAGTTTATGGCTCTGCAATTGCAGAAATTACCACTAGAAACTCAGGATATGCTTAAACTAGCCGCTTGTATTGGGGCGCAGTTTGATTTAAATACCTTGGTAATTGTCAGCGAAAAATCTGCAACAATGACCGCTACTGTTTTATGGAAAGCATTGCAGGAAGGCTTAGTAATTCCCACTACTAAAATCTATAAATTCTTTACTCAAGCGGAGAGTGAAGAAGTTTTTCAAGCTGCTGCCAATCCAACTTATCAATTTCTGCACGATCGGGTTCAACAAGCTGCTTATTCCTTAATTCCCAATACTCTCAAACAGCCAACCCACTTAAAAATTGGGCAGCAATTATTAAATGCAACTCCTCTAGCAGCCAGAGACGAAAAACTATTAGAAATTGTCAATCAATTAAATCAGGGTGCAGAATCGATCTCATCTCTAGGCGATCGCGACGAACTAGCAGCCCTCAATCTAGCTGCCGCCCAAAAGGTCAAATCCTCAACCGCTTATCGGGCAGCAATGGAGTATTTAACCAAAGGCATTCAATTGTTACCTACTGACGGTTGGCAGCAAAACTACAATTTGACTTTAGGACTATATGAATTAGCGGCAGAGGTTTCTTGCTTGAGCGGTAATTTTCAACAAATGGAACATTTTGTTGATGTAGTTTTCCAACAGGCACAGCAATTGCTAGACAAAGTGAAAGTTTATGAAGTCAAAATTTTAGCATACGTGGCTCAGAGTCAGCAGCTAGAAGCGATTAAAACTGCTCTTTCTGTTTTGGAATTATTGGGAGTGACATTCCCGAAGGAACCTACGGAAATAGATATTACTCAAAGTTTGCAAGCAACCCAGGCAATGCTAGCAGACAAAGAACTAGAAACCCTACTAGAATTGCCAGAAATGGTAGACCCCGAAGCCCTGGCAGCGCTCCGAATTTTAGCATCTATGACAGCGGGTGTATATGTAGCATTTCCCATCCTTTTACCGTTAGTTGTATTCAAACAAGTGCAACTATCCGTGCAGTATGGAAATGCAGCGGCATCCGCATCAGCTTATGCCTGGTACGGGGTGATTTTGTGTGGCGTAATGGGGGAAATTGAGGCGGGCAATCAAGCTGGAGAATTGGCGCTAGCACTATTGTTTCGGTTCAAGAGTAAGGAATTTAAAGCCAGCACGATTAACATGGTTTATTCATTTGTCAAACCCTGGAAATACCACATTCAAACTTCTTTCAAACCTTTGGTTGAAGGATACCTTAGCGGTTTAGAAAACGGGGCGCTAGAATATGCTGGCTATTCTATTTGGAATTACTGTTATTTGTCCTTTTTCTCTGGGAAAGAACTTTTGATTTTAGAACAGGAGATGATGGCATACAGTCAAGCTTTAGGACAACTTAAACAAGTAGCGCACAACTATGTGAGAATTTTTTATCAATCAGTTTTAAATTTATTGGGTCAGGGGGAATATCCTTGGCAAATTCAGGGGGTAATATATGAGGAAAAAAGTATACTTTCGCAGCAAAAAGTAGATGATTTGTACGAGTTGGCAGTGCTGTATGTCAGCAAGCTGATTCTTAGTTACCTGTTTCAAGCATGGCAAGAAGCTAAAGATCTGGCAGACTCCACCAAACAATACTTGGCGGCAGCACCGGGGGCTTTTAAAATTCCGGTATTCCATTTTTATGATTCCTTAACTCAGCTGGCATTATGGTCAGATATGCAGGGGTTAGAACGAGAGCAATTACAGCAACGAGTTGCAGAGAATCAAGCTAAGTTGCATAATTGGGCAGCCAGCGCCCCCACGAATCATTTGCATAAATGGCTGTTGGTAGAAGCAGAAAAATCCCGGATTTTGGGACAGAAGATAGAAGCGATTGAACTATACGACAATGCGATCGCCATCGCCAAAGAAAATGGCTATATTCAAGAAGAAGCACTTGCTAATGAACTGGCAGCAAAGTTCTATCTAGATTGGGGCAAACAGCGCATAGCTAAAGAATACATAATTGAAGCATACTACTGCTATGCCCGTTGGGGTGCAAAAGCCAAAATTGCCGACTTAGAAAAACGCTATCCCCAATTACTCGCTCCCATATTACAGCAAACCCGTTCGACTCTCTCAACTCACGAAACTATATTTGCTTTGGGGAATGTCACTGTCACCTACACCAGTTCCGCTACATCCAGTAGTAGTGCTTCTGTATCTTTAGATTTAGCTACTATTATCAAAGCTTCCCAAACTATCTCCAGCGAAATCGAACTGGAAAAATTGCTCTCATCCTTGCTTTTTATGGCGCTCGAAAATGCGGGGGCCGATCAATGCGTGTTAATGCTGTGGCAAGACGATCGTTTATTAATTCAAGGTGCAATTACCCAGGGAACAAACCCAGTAGTATTGCAGAGAATTCCAGTTGAAGATAGTCAGGAAATTCCCCTGAAGCTAATTTACAAAGTCAAGCATAACAAGCAAACCGTAGTACTGCTGAATGGCACAGCAGAGCCAACTTTAGCCAACGATCCCTATATTATTCATCAACAACCTAAGAGTATTTTGTGCAGCCCGATTTTACACCAAGGAAAGTTTATGGGCATTTTATATCTGGAAAATAATTTAGCAACGGGTGCGTTCACTAGCGATCGGGTCGAACTGTTGAATCTACTTTGCACCCAAGCCGCCATCTCATTAGAGAATGCCCAACTTTATCAAAAATCCCAACAAGCATTACAAGACTTGCAACAAGCTCAATTACAGATCGTACAAAGTGAAAAAATGTCTGCTTTGGGTAACTTAGTTGCTGGAGTAGCTCACGAAATGAATAATCCTTTGGGGTTTATTTCTGCCAGTCTCCAAGAAGCTAAACCCACCTTTGATGAGATGATCGAACACTTAAAACTCTATCAAGAAAGTTTTCCCGATCGAACTGATAAAATTAAAGCTCATGCCGAAGAGATTGACTTAGAATATAGCTTGGAAGACTTGCCAAAGATGCTAGATTCCATGTCTATAGCCTGCGACAGATTAAGAAATATCAGCACCAGTTTACGTACTTTCTCTCGTGCCGATCGAGATTATCAAGTGCCATTTAATATTCACGAAGGCATTGACAGCACGCTTTTAATCCTCAAACATCGCCTGAAAGCTAATGAGCAACGTCCCGCCATTGAAGTAATTACTAACTACGGTAATTTACCTCAAATCGAGTGTTTTCCCGGACAACTCAATCAGGTATTTATGAATACGATCGCCAACGCGATCGATGCGGTAGAGGAATCAAATATGGGACGAACTTTTGCACAGATCGAGGCTAATCCCAATCGCATTACTATTCAAACTACCTTAGTAGATAACCAGGTTAAGATTAGTATTGCTGATAACGGTCAAGGAATGAATGAATCAGTCAAGCAAAAGATATTTGACCATTTGTTTACTACTAAGGGTGTTGGGAAAGGCACGGGATTGGGGTTAGCGATCGCGCGTCAAATCATCGTTGAAAAACATGGCGGTTCGATCGATTGTTCTTCTCAGCCAGGAGAAGGTACTGCATTTATAATTCATCTGCCAATCAAAACTAAAGATGCTTAATTAGGTACAGGTAAATAATCGACACTGAATAACTAAATAACTATTTTGCGATTAATATTTGGTGTGCATTGTTTGCTTGCAATCCGCTATAAAATAGCTGAATTCACGACTTTTTCACAAACATTTTGTATAATAGTTATTCATCCAATACTGCTCGGTTAAAGAATTGTAGGTTGGGTAACAAGCGTCAACCCAACCTACGAAAACCCCAATTTTATGCTTATCCGAGCAGTATG
>DATNQN010000031.1 GCA_036703985.1 Leptolyngbyaceae cyanobacterium | reverse complement strand
ATATATGTTGATTATTTTTTCCCTTTCCCTTTCCCTTTCCCTTTCCCTTTCCCCCTGCTCCCCTGCTCCCCTGCTCCCCTGCCCCTAGCCCCTCAAGAAAGAAACTTCGCCACTGTCTGCACGTCCTTATCGCCGCGACCGGAACAATTAATTACGATGCGGGGATTGCCACTAAGTTGAGGACAGAAAGTTTCCAAAAATGCGATCGCATGAGCAGTTTCCAAAGCTGGGATAATACCCTCTAGCCTAGAAAGACGTTGAAAAGCCTCTAAAGCTTCCCGATCGGTCACGCTGTAATATTCCGCCCGTCCCAACTCCTTCAAATAACTGTGTTCCGGGCCAACACCAGGATAATCTAAACCAGCGCTGATCGAGTGGGGTTCGATCACTTGCCCATCTTCATCTTGTAGCAAATAACTCATCGCTCCGTGCAACACGCCAACTCGCCCTTTCGTTAAAGTAGCAGCGTGTTTTTCCGTATTAACTCCTTCCCCCGCAGCTTCTATACCGATTAGCCGCACGGAAGGCTCTCTAACGAAATCGTGGAAAAGACCCATTGCATTTGAGCCACCGCCAACGCAAGCCACCAAAATATCCGGCAAACCGCCCCATTTTTCCAAACTTTGGGCGCGAGTTTCTTCACCGATGATTGCTTGGAAATCCCGCACCAACATCGGGTAGGGGTGTGGCCCAGCCACCGAACCTAAAATATAGTGGGTGCTTTCCACGTTAGTCACCCAATCGCGAATTGCTTCGGAAGTCGCATCTTTGAGCGTTCCCGTACCAGCTGCGACGGGGCGAACTTCTGCCCCCATCAGTCGCATCCGAAACACGTTCAGCGCTTGTCGTTCCATATCGTGAACGCCCATGTAAATGATGCACTGCAAGCCAAAGCGGGCGCATACCGTGGCAGTAGCAACTCCGTGTTGTCCCGCACCAGTTTCGGCGATGATGCGTTGCTTACCCATCCGTTTGGCTAGCAATACTTGACCCAAAGCATTGTTAATTTTGTGCGCCCCGGTGTGGTTTAAATCTTCTCGTTTCAGGTAAATTTGCGGCCCAGTGCCATCGGGTCGGGCATAGTGGGCGGTGAGGCGTTCGGCAAAGTAGAGGGGTGTCGGGCGTCCCACGTATTCCCGCAGCAGTTGTTGCAGTTCTTGTTGAAATTCTGAATCAGAGCGGTATTTTTCTAGGGCTGCCTCTAGTTCGCTTAGGGCAGGCATGAGGGTTTCTGGGACATATTTACCGCCAAAACGCCCGAATCTTCCTAAATTGTCGGGAGTTTGGCTGGAACCATCGGCAGATATTTCGGAATTATAGGGAATGGGTGTAGTGGTCACGGACTAGGGGTTAATACTGAACATCCTTCATTATAAATGTGATAAATCCGAGCGATCGGAAGAAATGCGATCGGCTTCCTCACACTTAAACTAAATTTTGACTCCTGACTTCTGAATTCTGACTCCTGAATTCTGACTCCTCAATTCTGTAAGATTTTGATAGTTGACCGATTAAATTTATGAGTACTGACAAACGTAAATCTTCCCACTCGAAAAACCAGCCAGAAAATCGGGTTATTTACTCGGAATTTGGTAATAATGACAACTCAGCCGCACTAGAAAGACCTATTCAAGAACTACCCCCAAACCAGCAAGATTTGAGAGTACAAGCAACTAGTAAAGGTCGAAAAGGTAAAACAGTTACCGTAATTAGCGGTTTTCAAGCCAAACCAGAAACTTTAGTCGATCTTTTAAAAAAATTAAAAACTCAGTGTGGTGCTGGGGGTACGGTTAAAGACAATACCATAGAAATTCAGGGAGAACATAAAGAAAAGCTGCTTCAACTTTTAATCAAAGAGGGGTACAAAGCGAAAATCAGTGGAGGTTAGGATGTAGTCATAGATTGTCAATCAAAGCAATTGGAAATTTGAGATTGCAGGTTTATCACGAAACTTTTCAATCTGCAATCCAATATTTGCAATTTGTAATCAATATCAGTATTGGGAATGAACTATGTATTCCTCAGACAATTCAGAGTTATTGTCGCTGTTTTTGGAACACGGTTCTAGGGCTGTGGCAATGTGCGATCGCGATTGGCGATATCTGTTCGTTTCTCGTCAATGGCTAACAGATTTTGATTTAAACGATCGCAATATTATCGGGTGCTCTCATTACGAAATTTTTCCTAATTTATTACAAAAGTGGCAGGAAGTTTCCCAGCGATCCTTTGCTGGCATTGTCGAAAAAAACGCCGAAGATTGCTTTATCAAATCTAATGGTACTGTCTATTGGTTGAAATGGGAGATCCGTCCCTGCATTAACCCTCAAAATGAAGTAAATCAAATAATAATCGAAGCTGAAATAATTTCCGATCGATATTTAAACAAAACTCCTGCCGATATTTGGGAAAATTATAGTTTCTCGCAAGCAATCTTTGCCGGAACGAGTGATGTTATTTTTGTCAAGGATATGGCAGGACGCTATTTGACGATTAATTCTACTGCCGCCCGTATTTTTAATAAATTCACAGAAGAAATTATCGGTAAAAACGATTGGCAATTGTGGCCTAATGAAGTTGCTAATTTAATTACAAAAACCGATCGAGAAGTTATCGATACTGGTTTGTCTGTCACTTTGGAAGAAGTTATTCCAGCACCGGATAAAATCAGAACGTATTTAACTACAAAAAGTGCTTATCGCGACCAACAAGGAAACATTCGGGGATTGGTTGTGATTGCGCGAGATATCACAGAACGGAAAGAAGCTGAAGAAGCTTTGCGAACTAATGAAGAGAGATTAAAGCTAGCATTAGAAGCAACTGATGATGGTTTGTGGGATTGGGATATAGCAAGTGGAGAAATTTATTTCAATCCGAAATTTATCGAAATGAGCGGGTATGATGAAGGAGATTTAGAAGGTAATATCGATAGTTGGATTAGTCTGCTACATCCTGAAGATTTACCAGAAGTAATAGCCATCCTAAATTCGCATTTAGAAGGACGTACTTCCTCTTATCAAGCCGAATTTAGAATGAAGAAAAAATCAGGGGAATGGCAATGGGTTTTAGACAGCGGCAAAGTGGTTGCTCGCGATGACAAAGGTCAGCCATTGCGAATGACGGGAACTCACAAAGACATTACCGATCGCAAACAAGTAGAATTCGCATTGAAACAATATCAAGAACATTTAGAAGAACTGGTAATGGAGAGAACTCGCGAATTATCTCAACTCAATCAGCAACTTCTAGAAGAAATCATCGAGCGACAACAAATAGAATCTGCCTTGGGAGAAAACGAATCACAATTCCGTGCTATTTTCGAGCAAGCCGCAGTAGGAATAGCTAATACAGACCTAAATGGAAAATTCGTGCAAGTCAACCAAAAGTTTTGTGAAATTTTGGGTTATACTCCATCAGAATTGCGATCGTTAATGTTTAGAGATATTACTCACCCATTAGATATAAGTTCCGACGAGCAATGCGTGCGTCAAATTATCGCAGGTGAAATTAACACTTTCTCTTTAGAAAACCGTTACATCCGCAAAGATGGCTCGATGATTTGGGGTTATTTAACTTTATCTTTGGTGCGGGATGCAATGGGAAACCCCAAACATATCATGGGGGTAGTGCAGGATATTAGCGATCGCAAAGCACTAGAAAAAGAATTATACTTGCGACAAGCTCGTTTTGATGCCTTTTTTAGTTCTGCACCCGTGGGATTGGTGATTTGGGATGACCGAGTGCGGTACGCTCAAATGAACGAATCGCTAGCAGAAATGACTGGTTTATCTGTAGCGGAACAGCTTGGTAAAACGATGGGGGAAGTAGTACCCGAATTAGCACCTACAGTAGAGCCGATGTTAAAGAAAATTTTAGCTACTAAAGAGCCAGTTCTCAATATAGAAGTGAGTGGTGAAACACCAAAAAGTCCCGGTATAGAACGTCATTGGATAGCTTCTTACTTTCCCTTACTGGGAGAAGAAAGTAAATCAATCGGTGTCGGTGCGGTGATTATGGAAATTACCGCACGCAAGCAAGCAGAAGCAAAATTGAGAGAACAAGCTACCCAGCTGGAAAACGCTCTTAACGAACTCAAACGCACTCAAGCACAGCTAATTCAAAGCGAAAAAATGTCTAGCCTCGGTCAATTAGTGGCTGGGATTGCACACGAAATCAATAATCCGGTTAATTTCATTTACGGAAATATCAATCATATTCGAGGATATGGCGAAGATTTAGTTAAACTATTACAACTTTATCAAGAATTTTATCCTAATCCTCCCGAACAAATTTTAGCAGAAATAGAGGACATTGAACTATCTTTCTTAATTGAAGATATGCCGAAACTTTTATCTTCTATGCGAGCAGGTGCAGAACGAATTCGGCAAATCGTGATTAGCTTGCGAAATTTCTCTCGCTTAGATGAAGCGGATGTCAAACAAGTTAATATTCATGAAGGTCTTGATAGTTCGTTGATGATTCTCCAAAACCGCCTCAAAGCCAAACCAGATCATCCGGAAATTCAAGTAATCAAAAATTATGGCCAACTCCCTTTAGTCGAGTGCTACGCCGGACAACTCAATCAGGTATTCATGAATATTTTGAGTAATGCTATTGATGCACTTGAAATGAATATGAAAATGAAAAATCCCGCAGGTAGGGAACAATTAAACTTTTCTCATAGTGAAAGAAGTCTGCCGCAATTTATGTCAATGAGCGATCGAGAATATCCTAAAATTACGATCGTTACGGAAATGGTAAATAATTTTGTCAAAATTTCTATAACCGATAATGGCCCAGGTATCGATCGAGAAACGGTAAACAAGCTTTTCGATCCTTTTTTTACCACCAAAGCCATCGGCAAAGGAACTGGTCTTGGTTTGTCTATTAGTTACCAAATTATCGTAGAAAGGCACGGCGGTCAATTGCGCTGCATCAGTCAACCTGGTATGGGTACTGAGTTCGCGATCGAAATTCCCATTAAGCAGAAGTGAAGAGGCGGGGAGCAGGGGAGCAGGGGAGCAGGGGAGCAGGGGAGCAGGGGAGATGGGGAGATGGGGAGATGGGGGGAGAAAGAGAATAGATTTTCTGAATTATGACTTCTGAATTCTGACTTCTGAATTCTGAATTCTGACTCCTGAATTTACTCTTCACTATTGATGGGAAAAGATACTATAAAACTAGTTTGATTATGTTCGCTTTTCACCGCGATCGTACCTTTCAAATAAGTTACTAGTTTTTGCACCAATGCTAACCCCAATCCAGTACCGCCTTGTTTCCAGGGGTCGGCTTTGGGAATGCGGTAAAATCTTTCAAAAATTCGATTTAACTCAACATCGGGAATTTCTACTCCTGAATTAGCGATCGTTAATTTAATTACGCCGAGTTGATATGCAGCAGACACGGTAATTTTTTCGCCCGGTGGGGTATACTTGCAAGCATTATTGAGCAATTCGCTCACTACTCGCTCTAAGCTAGCCTGATCGCAAATTAAGTTCGGTATAGAAGAAGGAATATTAATTTCTAAACTTAAAGAATGTCTTTGAGCGCGGACTTGAAATGATTCGACAATATTAGGAATCCATTCCGATAGATCGATCGCCGTTAGCACTAGGTTTTGCATTCCCATATCCAGGCGTTGCAAATCCAGTAAGTCGTTAATTAAATTGATTTCTCGTTCGCATTCATTTTGCAAAATTTGAAAATAACGAGCTAGTTTACTTTGTTCTGCGGGTGGCTTAGCTAATTCAGCAAATAAATCCTGCTCTTTATTCAGCGTAATCCCTAACATTTGAATCGCCATTTTCATATTAGATACTGGCGTCCGCAATTCGTGGGAAACCGTGCTGATAAATTCATTTTTGAGACTATTAAGTTGTTCTAATTGAGCAACTTGCAATTGTCCTGCCTGATAAAGACGAACTTGGCAAATCGCGATCGCGCATTGGGCGGCTACTTGTTGCGCCAAGAAAATTTCTTGCTCCTTAAAAGCTTCTGCTGGCGGTTTAAATAACCATAAATCGCCCAGCACTTCTTGCTTATCCATCATCGGACAAGCCAAAATCGCTACTTCTCCTCTGATGTTGGGGACTAAATTACAAAATTGAAAGTGCTGATTTTGCAATAACTGTTGGTAAACTTCCGAGAAAGAAGTCATTGCCACTACGTGACCCCGCGCTGAAGGTAGAGAGGGGGTATACTCGTAACTAATCGTGGAGGTTTGCCGATCGAGATCGTATAACGCGGCATCCGCACCAGCCAAACCCAATACTTCCACTAATTCTCGGACGGCGGTTTGCAAAATTTCGTTTTCGTCAAAACTATCTCGGATGCGATCGGTAATCCGTTTGAGCATCGCTTGCAACTCAAGGGATTTTTGCAACTCCGCAGTGCGATCGCGCACTTTCTGCTCTAATTCCCCATTCAGTTTCTTTAATTCTTCATTCGCAGCTTTTAGCTGAACCGTATGTTCCTCCACTTGCTTTTCCAAACTCTGACATTCTCGAATCAAAGCGGTTTCATATTCCTTTCGCAAGGTAATATCTTTAACTAGCCAGCGCCAACCGATAACCTGATGTTCGTTGTTTCGCATTGGCGCTACTGTTAAGGTAGCCGCAAAAGATTTGGCCCGCTCGGGCTGAATTAAAATTTCCCAATCCCTGATGGTTTCGCTGCTCGATAAATTAGTCAGCTTACTCTCAAAATAAGGACGATCGATCTGAGCAATAAAACTCGTTAATGGTTTATTCAACAAACAATCGCGTCTCGTTCCCAGCAATTGAGCAGCCGCTTGATTAGCTTCCCAAATCACTCCCTGTGAGTCTGTCACCATATAACCATCCGGTGCAAACTCAAACAACTCTCGGTAGCGCCGCCTTTCCACCTCTAGCGCTAAACGAGAGGTACTTAACTCTGCATTACAAGCGTCCAGTTCTCCCCTGGCATCTTGCCATTCTTGCAGCATTTCAGATAATTGTTCTAGGGCTTCAACCAGCTTTTTTTTCTGAGGCTTTGACAATTGTTTACTATAATTCCAAAGCTCCTTTAGCTGAGCGAAAGAAGTTTCGATTTGCTGCTCAAGCTTATTTACTCCTCGATCGGTGATTTGCATGGGAAATTGTTTGAGTTAAGCGTAAGAGTTTGAGCTAAAAGTATATTTACATCATCTGCTCAGCGATCGCGCTTTTGCTTCCTTCAATAGGAAGATTCGCATCGGTTATTTTTTCGTTATGCTAGCTAATTCACGAGGCAATTTCCCTTTTGTTTAGATGGTTCGACCGATTTTGTGATTTTTGTAACATTGCTGAAAACAATTCTATGATTTATTTAGTAGCTTTTACGTGTTCTGCCGCAGCTTTGATATGTTCTTCTGTCGCATCCTGAGAATGTTCTGTAGAGTTGGCATACTCATTCATTTGCTGCCCGTGTAATTGCGATAACTCAGCATATTTTTTGATTAACTTTTCCTTTTCTTCAATGCTCTTTCCGCATTCCTTTTCCCAGGATGTATTTTCTTCTGGCTGCATGGTTTTACCGATTTCTTCAGTCGATTTGCCATGTCGATAAGCTATCAGAGCGTTTTTTGACCTAGATTTCCTAAATACCTTTGTTCTTCAGACATAATTTTTTAACCAGATGAAAAAATTTGGCAGAAGAATTTAGGAGTCAGAATTTAGGAGTCAGAATTCAGGATTCAGGAGTTAGAGTTAACAGATTTTCCCCATCTCCCCATCTCCCCATCTCAAATCTCGCTCACTTCATTCTTGCCGTTCATCCATCAATAGGATGACACCCTGCGGTTGGTTTTCTACTATTAGCTGAGTACAAATAACTCGGCAACGAATATTTTTACCTCGACGGTTAACTGCATTGAGGACGGTGATTTGTTCTTCGCTGTTCCCGGTTTGACAAGCGCGAATCAGTCCCCGCAGTTGATCTACGGGTAAACCGATATCCAGATCGAAAAAGAAATAACCGATCGCTTCTTCAGAACGCAATCCCCACAACTCTTCTGCTCTACCGTTCCAAAGTTGCACGCTGAGTCTGTTATCTAAAACTACCATTCCTAGTTGCAAGCTGGTGAGTACCGATTCCATAAATATGCTGACCCGGTTTAACTCTTCCGTCCGCTGACGTAATTCGTCATTAGTCGTTTGCAGTTCTTCATTAGCGGACTGGAGTTCTTCGTTCATCGTCTCCAGTTCTTCATTAGTGCTTTGCAGTTCTTCGTTAGTAGTTTCTAATTCTTCGTTAGTGCTTTGCAGTTCTTCGTTAGTAGTTTCCAATTCTTCGTTAGTGCTTTGCAGTTCTTCGTAAGCAGTTTCTAATTCTTGGGTAGAACGTTGCAAGTCTCGCTGTAACTCGTTGTAGCGAGTGACGTTATTGAAAGTAATCGTAACGCCTAGCGCATCGGCATTATTATCTAATAGGGGAATTACATCGATATCGAGATAAATAACATTTTCTTCTCCTTTAATAAGTTCTATATCAGTCATAAAAACCGTGCGACGTTCGTTATAAGCTTGCTCGATCCGAGAGCGTAATTCGGCTGGACGATAAGATAATTCTAAATCTTGCAAAGGTCGCCCGATGTCTTGGGTATTCAAACCAAACAACACCCTTGCTTGCCGATTAGCCAGTACTAAGTTACCCTGAATATCTACGACAATTTGAGCAATTGGTAACGATTCAAATGCTTCATCTCGTAACCGCATATTTCCCGCCGAATGATCGCTGGCTTCGTTATTACCAGTTTCGGTCATAATTAATAAACGATCCCGCAAGCTAATTTTTGGTACTCTGTAAAAAATTCGATATTTCAGATTGGCTGGCGTGAAAAGATTAGCATGACTTAGTAGCATTTCTGCTTTACCGACAAACAAAAAGCCAGTGTTATTAATTGCGAAGTGAAAACGAGCTAAAATCCTGGCCTGAATATCGGCATTAAAATACATTAAAGTATTGCGACACACCAACAAATCGAGGCGAGAAATCGGTGCGTCGTGAATCAAATCATGGCGACCGAAAATTACGCAACGGCGCAGATCGTTGCGAAAACTGTAGTTAATTCCAGCGGGTTCAAAGTATTTTCCGCGCAGTTCTTCGGGAACGGTTTGCAATGATTTAGCTGAATAAATTGCTTGACGCCCTTGAGTTAAAGCTTCTTCATCTAAGTCAGTTGCATATATTTTGACGCGGTTTCGGAACGCTTCCGTTCCTAATATTTCTGCCATTACTATAGCGATCGTGTAAGCTTCTTCTCCGGAAGCACAACCAGCACTCCAAATCCGAATTGGTTCGTTGTTTGGTTTGGCAGAGAGAATCCGGGGAATAATTTCGTCTGTTAATACTTGCCAACCAGCCGGTTCGCGAAAAAAATTAGTAACGTTGAGTAAAAGAGCATCGAAAAGCTGGTTAACTTCGCTAGGATGCACTTGTAGGTAATCGAGATATTCGCTAAAAGATTGTACTCCTACTCTTTGGATGCGTTTTCTCATCAAGCGCATTAAACTGGGACGTTTGTAACCCGTGAAATCAAAACCGCGATTGCGCTTGAGATACTGTAGTAAAATTTCAAATTCGGGGTCTGGTGAAACAATACTCATACGATCGCTCCTTTCATCACCAAGTTCGCTATTGCTGCTGCGATTTCCCCTAATGGCAAGATAAAGTCTACGCAGCCAGTCTCGATCGCCGCAGCTGGCATCCCAAAAATCGTAGATGTGTTTTTATCTTGGGCGATTACCTTACCGCCCATCTTTTTAATCGATCGTACTCCGTTAGAACCATCCATATCAGCACCCGTCAAAACTACTGCGATCGCTCTTTCTCGGTAACTTTCGGCCACTGAATCAAATAATATATCAGCAGACGGACGCACGAAATGTACTTTGGGTGTTTGATTAAGTGCAAGCGTTCCGTCAGGCTTCGCTAATAAATGATAATTTGGTGGTGCAACATAAACTGTTGATGGATTTAGTTTTTCACCATCTTCGGCTGACTTTACTTTTAACAAAGTTCGACAGTCAAAAATTTGAGGTAAATAACTTGGATAATTAGGAGATAAATGTTGGACGACCACAATAGGAACGGGAAAAGAAGGGGGTAATTGAGAAAGAATTTGAATTATAGCATTAATGCCGTTGGCAGAAGCCGCTAGTGCTACAATATCAAAAGCTTGTTGATGTAAGCGAGCGACTGAAATTAAATCGGTTGAATCATCAGTATCCTTAGTAAATTGATTTGGTTGCTCGATATTCATATTTAATGATTAAATTTGATGAAAGTTAAAAACCCATTTATTAAATTTTATTGTAACAATTTAATAAACTTTTATTTAACAGAAAATATATGCCAACACGCGATATCATTGTCATCGGAGCTTCCGCCGGGGGAGTAGAAGCACTTTCTCAAATCGTGCGGGGTTTGCCACCAGATTTCCCAGCTGCTATTTTCGTGGTGCTTCACCTTTCACCTCACAGCACTAGCGTTCTGCCCACTATCCTCAATCGTCGTGGCCCTTTACCCGCCGCTCACCCTTCTGACGGGGAGCGAATTGAGAACGGACGCATTTACGTAGCACCGCCAGACCTTCATCTATTGGTCAAACGGGGGTATATCCGCTTGGCACATGGCCCGAAGGAAAACCGCCATCGTCCGGCAGTAGACCCCCTGTTTCGCACGGCGGCACGAGCTTATGGGCCTAGAGTGGTGGGTGTAGTACTCTCCGGGTCTTTAGATGATGGTACGGCTGGTTTGTTGGCGGTGAAAAGTAGAGATGGAATAGCGATCGTGCAAGACCCGGAAGAAGCTTTGTACGATGGAATGCCCCGCAGCGCGATCGAAAATGTAAAAGTAGATTTCGTTCTTTCCCTTTCTAAAATCGTGCCGATTTTGGTACGCTTATCTTACGAGCAGGTAAAAGAAAACCCCGACTCGGTGTATTACGGCTTGGCGATCGAATCTGATATGGCGGAACTCGATATGGAAGCAGTGCAAAATAACGATCGCCCCGGACAAGAATCTCCTTACTCTTGCCCTGAGTGCAGGGGAGTTTTATGGGAACTCAATGAAGGAAATTTGCTGAGATTTCGCTGTCGCACCGGTCATGCTTTCGCATCGGAAAGCCTGCTGGCAGAACAATCAGAAGCTTTAGAACAAGCTTTGTGGGTGGCACTGAGAGCTTTGAAAGAACAATCGGATTTAACTAGGCGACTAGCTAAACGAGCAGAGAAAAGCTCTAATCACCGTACGGCATTGCGTTATAAAGAGCAGGCAGAAAAAGTAGAGATGCAAGCAGAAGTAATTCGCAAAGTATTGCTGAAAAATCCCGGAAGCCATCCAAAATCAAACAATTCCTCTGAAACCGATCTTATCGACGATGGGCGCGATCGTTAATTGAGGGAAAGGGAAAGAAAGTTTGACATTTTTTGAGGAATTATTGAAAATTTGGCACTTATGCAAGAAACCCGGTTTTTCTAAAAAACCGGGTTTCTTGAATCCCTCAAAACTACTTTGGCGGACTATAGCGATCCTAAATGAATTGCGAACAACTAAACCCCTCCCAACCCTCCCCTTGGTAAGGGGAGGGCTAGGGTGGGGTTGATTATTTAAATAGGATCGCTATAGTAGCTTTTGAATGCAATTTCTCTAACACAAACAGTAACAAACAATACACTATCTTGATATATAAAAGCGATCGCCTAAAAATTTCATCCTTAAATTTACTTGGTTAAAATAAGAACAAGTATTTAGATAGAAGAAGAGAACGCGATCGTATTCCCAAAGTGATATCTCAACAAAAATTATTAAGGTTCTTTAGGTAGATTAAATCACTAGCACTCTTTTGATTAAAATAGTAAGCATCTAGGGCATATCGGGGTGCAAACAAAGCTTTGATGGCAGATTCATATCTACCGTTTAAGTATAGAGGGCTGTAGCAATGATGAATTTAACACCACTTACTACGTATCATACCATCCCGATTTACCTAAAGCCACTGAACAAAAATAAAGAGATGTGGCTCAAATGGGTACATGAAGGTATTCACTACGGTATTCGGGTGAGTAATTTAACAGAATCTATCTACAAGGCACAACAGATGATTGATGCCACGTTAGAGTTAGAAGCAATGGCGGAAGTAGCTTAGAAAAGAATTCAGAATCTTAGAAAAGAATTCAGAATCCCGAATTCAGAATTCAGAATCTTAGAAAAGAATTCAGAATCTAGAATTTAAAATTCAGAATTTAAAAACCTCGCTCCCAGATCGAACCTGAGAGCGAGGTTTTTAACTTACTTTATTTGTGGTGTTTGTAGTAAGGGCTTTAGCCCTTTTCGATGGTTTGAGGACTGAAGTCCTCACTAAGAACTATTAATGCAAGTTGCTAGTTATAGGGTTTAGGCTAGTAGTGGAATGAGAAGATAATTCACTTTTTCCTTCTATTCTAGTCCCTTCTTTCTCTAGCCCCTAGCTCCTAGCCCCTAGCCCCTAGCCCCTAACTTCTTCGATCGCACCTAACAAATTAGCAGAAGTAGCAGGAATTTGGGGTGCGACGAAGTTACCGGAGTAGAGAACATCTCGTTGTTGCGCTACCACGGGTAAAGCGTTGCGAACTTGTGCTGCTACGGCTACGGTTTTTACATCGTAGGTTTGGGTAACTAGTTTAGGATAAAAGCCGATCGCAATAATCGGAAGTAGCAAAGAAGCAGTGATGAAAATTTCGCGCGGTTTCGCATCCATCCAAGAGTCGATTTGCAACTCGGCATTTTGCTTGCCGTAGAACACTTCCCGCAACATGGAGAGCAAGTAAACGGGAGTGAGGATTAATCCCACGCTAGAAAGCAGCACTACCACGACTTTAAAGCTAGAACTGTAAGCATCGCTGGTAGTTACGCCCAGAAATACCGTTAATTCACCCACAAATCCACTCATTCCCGGCAATGCTAAGGAAGCCATCGCGCCAGCCGTGAATAAAGCGAAAGTCTTGGGCATTAATTTGCCGATGCCACCCATTTTGTCCATGACTAGGGTGTGAGTGCGATCGTATGTTACCCCAGACAAGTAGAACAAAGCAGCTGCAATTAACCCGTGAGAAATCATTTGCAGAACTGCGCCGTTAATACCCAACTCGGTAAACGAAGCAATCCCAATTAACACGAATCCCATGTGGGAAATCGAAGAACAAGCCAGCCGCCGTTTCAAATTACCTTGAGCAAAAGCAGTTAATGCACCGTAAACAATGTTGACTACGCCCAAAATCACCAATATTGGTGCAAAGTAAACGTGGGCGTGAGGCAACATCTCAATATTCATCCTAATCAGCGCATAACCACCCATTTTCAGCAATACCCCTGCCAGAATCATCGATACGGGCGCGGAAGCTTCTCCATGTGCGTCGGGTAACCAAGTGTGTAACGGGAAAATCGGTAGTTTGACACCGAAAGCGATTAAGAATCCTGCATAAGCTAATAGTTCTAATACTAGGGGGTAGCGCTTGTTAGCTAACTCCGCCAAATCGAAAGTAACTGTATCACCATAGAAAGCCAATCCTAGCGCGGCGATCAAAATGAAGATAGAGGCTAGGGCTGTGTAAAGAATAAATTTAGTAGCGGCATAGCGGCGTTTCTGTCCTCCCCAAATGGAGATTAGCAAGTATACGGGAACTAGTTCCAGTTCCCACATCAGGAAGAACAAAAGCAAATCCTTAGCAGCAAATACGCCAATTTGGGCGCTGTACATTGCCAGCATCAGGAAGTAAAACAAACGCGGCTTATGGGTAACTTTCCAACTGGCGAAAATAGCCAGGGTGGTTACTAAGCCTGTTAATACGATCAGTGGCATGGATAAGCCATCAACCGCTAATGCCCAGTTCAAGCCAAGCTGAGGCACCCAAGGGTAACTTTCCGTCAGTTGGAATGTTGCGGTTTGTAAATCGTAGTGATGCCAAAAAGTGTAAAGAATTAGGGCGAAGTCTGTTAACCCTACGCCGAGTGCGTACCAGCGAACGGTTTTACCTTCTTTATCGGGTAGAACGGGGATGACCAGGGAGGCCACTAGGGGCAACAGAATTATAGTGCTTAACCAAGGAAATTGGGAGCTAATCATTACTGTGAATAAATACTTATCACATACTTCTACATTGTATTAAGTTAAGTAAAGTTTTGAGAAGAGCAGTAAAGAAAAAAATATCGATATTTAGCATAAAAAGTAATAAATACTTATTGGTCTAACCGGGAAGGGCGTGTATGATTGTTTGTTTATGGTTATTTTTGTAATTAAATCAGCAAAAATAGGGATAAAATAGAGCAAAACTGGATTTTGTGAATATATACGCGGCATTTCCCGTTTCTACTGGTTGTGATGCTTCATAAACCCGGTTTCTTCAAGAAACCGGGTTTCTCTCCCCTCGATCAAACTTGACGATTGACGATACTCCACACATCGCCTTTTAAGCGGACAAGGGGGACGGTGATACTTTTAAAGCCGGTGATGAATGGTTTGTAATGGACTTGCCAGTATAGGGGGCTGATTTCATTTGCGATCGCTTTTAGTGCTTGCACTTCTTTTACTAATTCTTCAGCCATTTGATTGATTCGTTCGGTGTGAATTCGTGCTTGTTCGCTGGCTTCTTCTAGTTGTTGTAGGGGAGTTTGTTGGGCGGCAGTTATTTGTAATTTCTGGAGTTGAGTTTCTTTTTGATGTAGTTTGGCTTCCAAAGCGGCGATCGCATCATCGATACCTTTGATTTCCGCAAATAGTTCGGGATCTTCTTTAGCCTGACGGCGGTAAGCCTGCGCGATCGCTTCTGGTGAATCGCTGACTACTTCCTGGATTTTTACTGTCAGTGAAGCTCGTTCCTTTTGTAAATTTTTAATGTGAGTACGTATTGTTTCTATCTCTAGCTGTATTTCTTTCATCCGTATTTCCTTCTTATTATTTATCAACTGATGTTTTAGGAGAATAAATTTGGTTTTTATTCTATTTACATAAGTAGAATCACATAATTTTGCTTAAAATTAGAGAGAGGGGTGCTCATAAAAATAATTAAATCGGCTCGTTAAATCTACTGAATCTGCCATCCTCCTAGAGGATAAAACACTTATCGGTCAATGTTTAGCCCACGAAAAAGCACGAACTTATGAGTACAGTTCTACTGGTGGAGGATAGTGCCACCCAAAGGGAGATGATCTCGGATTTTCTCAAGGAAAGGGGATTAAAAGTCACCATCGCAAGAGATGGCATTGAAGCGCTGGAAAAAGTAGCAGCTAATCGACCAGACTTGGTATTACTGGATATCGTCATGCCTCGCATGAACGGCTTTGAGTTTTGCCGTCGTTTGAAATCCAATCCGAAAACCAATCAAATTCCCGTGGTCATGTGTTCTTCTAAAAGCGAACAGTTCGATCGTTATTGGGGAATGAAACAAGGTGCAGATGCTTACATTGCTAAACCTTTTCACCCTTCGGAATTGGTTAACACTCTCAAGAATCTGCTACGGAAGTAATTACTCCCCTTTTCACCCTTTCCCCTTTCCCCACTTATTCAGCAAGCCCTACTTAGTAGTTGCACCTTGGGTGTCGATCGAGAGGGTAAGTACTTTCGCCTTGACTCCTTCCTTTTGCCAAGCTGCTGCCATTGCTACCGCTACATCTGGTGCTGAGGTGGTATCCGCCAACGCTAATAAAGTTGGCCCCGCGCCGCTAATCACCATGCCATAAGCACCTGATGCCAAAGCAGCTGCTTGCACGGCATCGTAACCTTTAATTAATGCTTGACGATAAGGTTGATGGATTCTATCTTGTAAAGCGGCTTTTAACCAATCACCTTGATGAGATTCTAATCCGCGCACCAATAAACCTAAATGAGCGGTGTTGAAAATGGCATCAGCGCGACTGTATTCTGTGGGTAATACTCGCCGTGCCTCTGCGGTGGAAAGTTCAAAATCGGGAATTGCTACGATCGGTACGATATTTTCATGCCAGGGAATATCGCAAATTTCCCAATCCTCGGCACTAGTAGCTGCTAAGCGACAACCTCCCAGGAAAGCAGGTACGACGTTATCTGGATGTCCTTCGATCGCGATCGCGATTTTCATCACTTCTACAAGATCGAGAGGTGTCCCAGCTAAATAATTAGCACCGATTAATCCACCTGCGATCGCAGTTGCCGAACTACCCAAACCCCTAGCTAAAGGAACTGCCAAATCGATCTCGATTTCCACTGGCGGTGGAGTTTTACCCAAATGCTGATATAATTTCGCAAATGATTGGTAAGCTAGATTGCTCTCGTCTTTATTAACGCGATCGGCCTCCTCACCAGTCACGATTATTTTCACCACCTCTTTTTCTGTAGCTTCTAAGGTAGAAAATTTAAATCGGTTGTAAAGAGTTAAAGCAGCACCAATGCAATCAAAACCAGGCCCCAAATTAGCAGTCGTGGCTGGTACGGTAACGGTAATAGTAGAAGTTGAATTTTTAGTTTCCACACCCACTCTCTAAATAGCTGTTTTTCTAAGCGGAAAGTACTATAGCGATCCTATTTGAGTAATCAACCCCACCCTAGCCCTCCCCTTGGTAAGGGGAGGGTTGGGAGGGGTCTAGTTGTTCGCAATTCATTTAGGATCGCTATATTTTGTAGCTCAAATATTATCTCACAGGATATCTGCGATCGTTAGCTCTCGCTTTCATATCTTTCGCCGCTAGAGTATACCCTCCATCTGCACCATCTACCAAGTGAACTTCTCGACCAACACCCGCAGAAACCAGGCAAGTCATTAAAACTCGATTGGAAACGTGAATACCGTAAACTAATTTACCCGATTGATAGCTTTTTTCTAAAAAATCAACTAATTCTTCTCTTTGTTCGCCATTTCCAGCAATAATCATCCGTAAAATATCATCGAATTTTTTATAATCCGTATTAGTCACTAAATTTTGACTGACTAATTTCCAGTCAAAACTTTTTAACTGGATATTAAATAATATCAAAAAAATCATGATTAACGTTTCCAATTCTATCCTTAGAAAAAGCCATAATTTGTTAATAAAGTTACTAGATGAAGCCTGTACTTTTACCATCCGAAATATACTTTTATTGTTGAAAGCTAATTTAATATTTTTTGGCAAAATCGGGTGAAAATTTTCCCAAGTTCCATAAACTTTCGTAATTTTTTCTAGCAATTCTCGATAAACTAAACTTTGCTGTTGACGATCGCCATTAGCCATCACAATTAAACTCAGCACCTCCCCGTGCGGGCTGGGAATATCTTGCCAGGGGCAACTCAGCCCTGAAAAATCCGGAGTTTCTGCGGGTGGACTGGGATTTTTTATATTATAGAGATCGCCTGCGATCGGACTTTTAATTAAATCGGTAGCATAAGTCAGTCCGCCGCCTGTAAAGATAGCTTGATGATAATTAGCAGAGATTTTTAGTTTAGCTATTTTTATTTCGTAATTAGCATCATTAACGACTGAAACGGGTACTATTCCTACCCGCAAATCTAGGTTGAACTCTTGTTTGGCAAAATGTTGAGTACCTAGCAAAACTTCTTTAGCTTTTAAAAACAAAGAAGGGGGAATTAAAATAGAAGCACCATCACCACCAAAAATAAAAGGAATTTCTCTATCGATCGCAATATTCAAAACTGCCATGATGCAGCAAGCGCCGATTAAGTTTACATCTTTATATCTGCCAGCTTCGATCGCTTTTGTAGAACCAATGACATCGGTTATTAAAATATACCAATCATCGGGTACGGTGACGAAATTTTGGTGATTGGTAATTTCAATGAAATTAGTTAAAGTTGGTAAATCCGAGTAAAAATTTTCTGAGTGCATTTGATTTAATATAAAATGATAATTGAGATACTTTCATCGGTTTATGTCACCCAAACAAGAAACATTTATAATAAGCTAGTTTGTAGTGAGAACTTCAGTCCTCTTCCCGTTAATAAATAAGGACTAAAGTCCTTACTACAAACTAATGTCAGAAATGATTTTATAGCAATCAGGTGGGCATTTGCCCACCCTACATTTTAGAAGTTGCTGTAATTTGCGATCGCATTTTGCAATCTTTCAATTACTTCTGTCACTGGAATAGCTCCCAACTCACCGGAAGCGCGAGTGCGAATGCTCAAAGTATTCGATTCAACTTCCT
The DNA here is from genome assembly GCA_036703985.1 of Leptolyngbyaceae cyanobacterium. Lineage (GTDB taxonomy): Bacteria > Cyanobacteriota > Cyanobacteriia > Cyanobacteriales > Aerosakkonemataceae > DATNQN01. The sequence goes on along the minus strand of DATNQN010000031.1, from coordinate 1,809 downwards.
TTGCACCGACAATTCCCATCACGGGGATTTTGTCTTTTTCGGCGTTGCGAATCATTTTAGCCAACCGTTCGTTGCTGGTATCGGCTTCGGCGCGAATACCCAGCGATCGCATTTTATCAGCTACCTCTTTCGCAAATGGTAAAAACTCATCGCTGACAGGTAACAAACGCGCTTGAATCGGTGCTAACCACAAGGGAAAATCACCCGCATACTCTTCAATTAAAATGCCAATTAGCCTTTCCAAAGAACCGAAAGGAGCGCGGTGAATCATCACCGGACGTTTGCGATTACCATCTTCCGCGACATACTCCAAATCAAATCTTTCTGGCAAATTGTAATCTACTTGCACCGTACCCAATTGCCATTCTCGATCTAAAGCGTCTTGAAAGATAAAATCGAGTTTCGGGCCATAAAATGCCGCTTCGCCAATGCCTTCAAAATAGTTCATGCCTAATTTTTCGACAGCACGACGAATCGCATTTTGTGATTTTTCCCAAACTTCATCGGAACCGATATATTTATCAGAAGCGGGGTCGCGGAAACTGAGTCGCGCCTTAAAGTTTTTCAGTTGCAAACTCTTGAATACTGCCAGAATTAAATCCACCACTTTCAAGAATTCGTCATCTAATTGTTCTGGCGTGACAAATAAGTGAGAATCATCGACGGTGAAGCCACGCACTCTTGTTAAACCACCTAATTCACCCGATTGTTCGTAACGGTAAACGGTGCCGAATTCTGCTAACCGGATGGGCAATTCCCGATAAGAACGCAACTCACTTTTATATATTTGAATGTGGAAAGGACAGTTCATCGGTTTGAGTACAAAACCTTGCTCTTTGGCAGCTGCTTCTTCGTCATCTGCCATTAGGGGGAACATATCCTCTTTATATTTTTGCCAGTGTCCGGAAGTTTTGAATAAATCGACTCTGGCGATGTGGGGTGTAACGACTGGTAAATAACCGCGTTTGAGTTGTTCTTGTTTGAGAAAATCTTCTAAAACACTCCTCAAAACAGTACCTTTGGGAGTCCACAAAGGTAAACCGGGGCCAACCTCATCGGCAAAGATAAATAATCCCAGTTCTTTACCTAATTTGCGATGATCTCGCCGTAATGCTTCTTCTTTGCGGCGTTTGTATTCTTCTAATTGTTCTGGCGTTTCCCAAGCGGTGCCGTAAATTCGCTGTAATTGTGCTTTGGTCGCATCGCCGCGCCAATATGCACCGGCTACGCTTTCGAGTTCGATCGCTTTTGGGTTCAAGTCTTTGGTATTCTCAACGTGAGGCCCTGCACAAAGATCCCACCATTCCTCTCCCAAATGATAGATCGTAATCGGTTCTTGCAAACCTTCTAAGATTTCTAATTTGTAAGGTTCGTTAATTTCTTTAATCCGCCGTTCGGCTTCTTCGCGGCTGACTTCTTCCCGTATGACTGGCAATTTGCGATTGATGATTTTGATCATCTCTTTTTTAATCGCCTTTAAGTCTTTTTCGGCGAAAGGCTCTGGGAGGTCAAAATCATAGTAAAATCCATTTTCAATCCAGGGGCCGATCGTTACTTGTGCCTTGGGAAATAGTTTCTGCACAGCCATTGCCATCACGTGAGAAGTTGTGTGACGGATTTTTTTTAAGGTTTCCGATTCGCTGGTGCGGGGCAGTTGAATTTTAACGGGGTTTTCTGCGGAATCAGGTGATTCTAATACTGGTGACGGCTGGTTAACCATGAGAGAACTATCTTTTTAAGCTTAATTAATCGGTTGAGGCACAAGCCCCATAGCTTCTATCTTACCTGTAGAGATGAGACGGATGGGGA
>DATNQN010000030.1 GCA_036703985.1 Leptolyngbyaceae cyanobacterium | reverse complement strand
AACAACCGCCACCGCCACCGGGAGGACAACAACCGCCTGCACCACCGCCACCACCGCCACCGGGAGGACAACAACCGCCACCGCCACCGGGAGGACAACAACCGCCTGCACCACCGCCACCGCCGATCGCACCGCCACCAGTACCAGAGGAAATAATCCAAAACATATCCTCAAATCTAGAGACGAGAATTTCCCCAAATCCTCAAGGGGTAACTTTGTCATCTCCTGCGATCGATAAACCTAACGAAATCTCTGCTAGATCCTCTCTAGATACAACTGCCGTACTCCGTGAAAATATTGCCTCTGGACTTGAGAAAATTAACTTAGAAGTACCGATCGCGCAAATTGAGGATCTAAGGCAACAAGAATATGAAAATTACTTTGGCAATAAGTTATTGCCAAACGGTACGCTTGCCGATTCATCTTCAACTGTTTCGGTAGAAAGAACTCAAAATATTCTCGGAAATATTGCGGGAGAAACAGGTAAAAAACCTGCCATTCTTTACGTATTCGTGCAACCAAATCAACTAGATTTAGTGTTGTTCACTCCCGAAGGTAAGCCAGTTTATCGTAGCGTACCAGAAGTACAACGAGAAGTTCTGCGGCAAGTAGTCAGAAATTTTACTTCCGAAATAACCGATGTTACCAGAAGAAACACCACCACCTACTTAAAACCTGCTCAACAACTGTATAAATGGATAATTTCCCCTGTGGAAGCCGAACTAAAAGCTCAGGGAATAGATACATTGGTGTTTTCATTAGATGTCGGATTGCGATCGCTTCCAATCGCTGCATTACATGACGGTGAAAACTTCTTAGTACAGAAATATAGTTTGGGATTAATACCCAGCATCAATTTAGTCGATACCCGCTATCAAGACATTAGAAACTCGCAAATCCTAGCAATGGGAGCTTCTAAATTTCCCAACCAATCTCCCTTACCAGCCGTACCAATTGAATTGTCACTCATTGCCAACAACATCTGGCAAGGCAGAACTTTCCTCAACGAAGATTTCACATATACAAATCTGAGAGACCAACATTCAAAACAACCTTTTAGAATCATTCACCTAGCAACTCACGCTAATTTTCAAAGAGGAGAACCAAATAAATCTTATATCCAACTTTGGAATTCCCAATTAAGCTTAAATCAATTAAGAGAAATCGGATGGAGTAATTCATCTATTGAACTATTAGTATTAAGTGCTTGTCGTACTGCTGTAGGAGATGAACAAGCTGAATTAGGTTTTGGCGGTTTAGCCGTCGCTGCTGGCGTTAAATCTGCCTTGGCAAGTTTGTGGTACGTTTCCGATCAAGGAACTTTAGCATTAATGACAGAGTTTTACGAACAACTAAAAAAAGTACCGATCAAATCAGAAGCACTTCAACAAGCACAAATTGCCATGATTAAAGGAGAAGTCCGCATCGAAAACAACAAATTAGTCGGTCTGTCTTCCCAGCCGGAAGGAGTCGATTTGCCACCAGAGTTAGCAAATATCAAAAATCAAAATCTTTCCCATCCTTATTATTGGGCAGCTTTCACCATGATAGGCAGTCCTTGGTAGTTACTTTCACTTAATCAGATCTTGTACCTTTCTCAACAAGACTTAAGAAACCGGGTTTCTCAACCCAAAATCAAGGCTTTTAGGTTTAAGCTTTGGCAAGAAACCCGGTTTCTGGCCTTGGTGCAAGATCTGATATAAGATTCGTTCTCTCCTTTCCCCCTTTCCCCCTTTCCCCCTTTCCCCTTTTTCCCCTTTTTCCCACTTATTCAGCAAGCCCTAGTTATTCATTGACAATTTTTTGTGTATGCTAAGACAGAGGTAAACACCAAAAAAAATTACTTATTTCATCAGTCTTAAGAGAGAATTTAAAGGATGGCATCGATCGGGAGTTCTGCCTTTTTCTTTAGTTTTACATTGACGGGAGCGTTTGCTTTTATTACACCTGCTACCGCTCAACCTATTATCCCAGCTAATGATGGTACTAATACAAATGTCAACTCTGAGGGTAACCGTTTTGACATCACGGGTGGGCAAAAATCTGGAGATGGCACTAATTTATTTCACAGCTTTATAGATTTTGGGCTCAACCAAGGTCAAATTGCTAACTTTATTTCTCAACCGAATATTACCAATATCTTGGCAAGAATTAATGGCGGTAATGTTTCTTATATTAATGGTTTAATTCAAGTTACTGGTGGAAGTGCTAATTTATTTTTGATGAATCCATCTGGCATCGTATTTGGTGCAAATGCCAGCTTGAGCTTACCAGGTGCTTTTACTGCTACTACTGCTAATGGGATTGGCTTCGATCGTCACTGGTTTAATGCGGTTGGTACTAATAATTATTCTGAATTGATAGGAACGCCAAATGGTTTTGCTTTTACTATGCAGGAACCGGGAAATATTATTAATTTCGGGAATTTGGCAGTCGGATTAGGGCAAGATTTAACCTTCTTAGGGGGTAGCGTAATTAATGTTGGTAATTTAATCGCGCCGCAAGGTCAAATTACGATCGCATCCGTACCAGGCACTAGTATGGTACGGCTATCACAACCGGGATTATTGCTGAGTTTGGACGTACAATTAACAGCATTAAATCAACTGAATAATTGGAATTTGCCGATCGCAAATTTACCTCAAATGCTCACGGGCGGTAGCGGTGGTAATGCCACGGGAATTGCGGTTAATCCAGATGGCACTATCTATTTGACTGGTTCGGGAATTAGTATACCGACGGAAGGAAATACAACTATTATATCAGGCAATATCGATGTATCTTCATCTCAAGAGAGAGAGATGAGTAATGGCGGTTTGGTTAATATTTTAGGTGATAAAATTGGTATTATTAGTGCTAACATTAACGCTTCCGGTAAAAATGACGGCGGTGTAGTGCGGATTGGTGGTGATGAGCGGGGAAACGGCAATTTACCCAAGTCTTCTATCACTTTTGTTAGTAAAGATTCGGTAATTTCTGTAGATAGTTTTACGGCTGGGAATGGGGGTCGCGCTATTGTTTGGTCAGATAATACTACCGGATTTTATGGCAGCATTAGCGCCAAAGGTGGTAGTAATGCAGGTAATGGTGGATTTGTCGAAATATCGGGTAAGGAATCTCTCCTATTGGCGGGTAATGTCAGTACAAAAGCCAGCAACGGACAAACAGGAATTCTTTTAATAGATCCTAAAGATATTAGGATAAATTTTACTGGAGTAGATTCGACAACCGATCTAAGTTTTGGTTTTAATCCAAGTTTTACATCAAATATTAACGGTGCTAGTCTTTCGGCAGCGCTCGATTCTGCCAGTGTAATTTTGCAAGCTAATAATGATATCACTATTAACGATAACGTTACTGGAAATACACCAAGCAACGGATTAACTTTGCAAGCCGGACGCAGCATTATAGTGAATAGCAATATTAGCTTAAATGGCGGTAATTTTAGCGCTACGATTAACGATAAAAATGCAGTAATAACCGAGCGAGAACCGGGAGTCGGTCAATTTTTAATGGCTGATAATTCCCAAATTTTTACTAATGGCGGTAACGTAACTGTTGATGTGGGGAATTTGGGTGGTGTTGCGATTGGTAATGTGTTATTAACCGGAGCAATAATTAATTCTGGAAATGGGAATATTTCAATTGCTGGAATCGGAGGGAATGGGGGAAGCTATAATGGCATTACTATTATTAATAATAGTATCTTACAAACTACTGGAGCGGGTTCAATCGATCTGACTGGTATTGGTGGTAATGGCACAGATCGAAACATCGGTGTATTTCTAGATAACTCGCAAATTACGACAGCAGATGGAAGTATCAATCTGGCAGGCAGTGGTAATGGTACTGGAATATACAATTACGGGATTAATATTCAAAATGGGAGTAAAGTGACGATCGCGAATACAGGTACGATCGCGCTCGTCGGTACTGGTGGAAATAGTAATGATTTTAACATCGGGATCAATTTAGATGGCTCGCAAATCATTACAAAAGAAGGAAATATAAACTTCGCTGGCACTGGTAATGGTGCTGGAATATACAATCACGGAATTAGTATTCAAAACGAAAGTAAAATTACGATCGCGGATAAGGGTACGATCGCGCTCGCTGGCACTGGTGGCAATGGCACGGATTATAATATCGGGATCGCTCTCAATAACGCGCAAATTACTACAGCAGATGGAGATATCAACTTCACCGGGACTGGTAATGGCAGCGGAATACATAATTACGGCATTATTCAAAACGCTAGCACGATCGCAATCGCGGGTACAGGTGCGATCGCCCTCAGCGGCACTGGCGGCAATGGCACGGATTACAATATCGGGCTCAGTCTAGATAATTCTAACTTCAACACCGCAAGTGGAAGCATTACCTTCTCCGGTACTAGCAACGGTACTGCACAAAGCAACTACGGTATTACTATTCAAAACACGAACATTGGCACAAATGCGATCGCGCTTACTGGTACTGGCGGCAATGGCACGGATCTAAACACTGGCATATTCCTAAATAACTCCAACCTCACCACATTAGAAAACATCCTCCTCAACGGTACTGGTAACGGCACGGGTGTAAAAAATCGAGGTATTAATATTGAAAATAGTTCTATTCAAAACACCGCCACCGGGACAATCATCTTAAATGGCACGGGTAGTAACGGCACAGATGAAAACTATGGAATATTCCTCGATAACACTAAACTTACTTCCGTTAATGGAGATCTCATATTCACCGGCATTGGTAACGGTAGTGGCAGATTCAACCAAGGCATTTACGCTCAAAACAACACGCAACTGCAAGCAACCGGAACTGGCAATATCAACCTGACAGGAACGGGTGCTAATGGCGAAGCAGGAATCAGCATTAATCAAAGCTTTATTAACCCAAATTTACCGGGTAGCGGTGCAATTACCCTCACGGCAGATGAAATTAACTTTCTTAACACTACTCAAATTCAAGGCAAAAACACCATCCAATTACAACCGCTTACCCCCGATTTAGATATTACTATTAGCGGTACTATTCAAGACAATCGCCTTAATCTTGGCATTAGCGAACTAAACGCATTACAACCAGGTTTTTCAGAAATTATCATCGGGCGAGATAACGGTAGCGGTACGATTACATTAGCTGGGGATGCGAATTTTTCTAGTCCAATTACCTTACAATCTCCGGTTGGTAACGGTTCGATTAATACCAAGGATTTTTCGATCGACAATACTTCTACTAATAATGCCAGTATTAGATTGTTAGCTAATCAAAATATTACCACTGGCAATATTACCAGTAATGGAACGGCGGAAAATTTTCCTTCATCAATTACCATTACCAGCAACAATGGCAGCGTGGATACCAGCGCAGGTACGATCGATTCCAGTTCCAGCACTGCGGCGGGTGGCACGATATCGATCGCTTCTAATAAAACAATTTTTACTGGCAATATCAATACCTCTGGAAATACCCAAGGCGGACAAATAACCATTACCGCACCGATTCAAATCACCACCAAGCAAATCAACTCTAGCGCCAGTACGGGTAATGGCGGAAACGTCACCTTAAATTCCCAAAACGACATTCAGGTTGAATACATCAATGCCCAAGGCGGAAGTTCGGGTACTGGCGGCACAGTCGATATTACAACCCAAAGATTTTTCCGCGCGAAAGGTACTTTTATTGACAAAAATGGCGTATTATCAAGCATTTCCACTACTGATGGCGCTGGAGGAAGCCCGATCGTTATCCGACATAATGGTGGATTAAATACCGCTTTTAACGTAGTTAGCGATGCAACTATTAATGGTACGGCTGGCAACATCACCAGTGGCACTGGAATCGATCGAATCGTCACGCCTGGGTCTTATTTTGGGCCTTTTACTCAAGGTCAGACACAAGTAATTACACAAGGTTCATCGCGATCGGAACCACCGACTACACCACCACCTGTCGTAGTAGAACCAGTAGAGATACTGCCGACAAATTCGGAAAACCTAACCCCCCAACCCCCTTCCCTTGCAGGGAAGGGGGAGCCGGAAAGCCCCTCTCCTGGTAGGGGAGGGGTTGGGGAGGGGTCAGCCCCCGCAGACTTACCTATTGCACAGATACCATTATCAGAACAAACTCAAATCTCAACAGACTTGCAAGTAACCAGAGTTCCCACCTTTTTATTAAACAATACTGATGAATACGACAAAAGTAATTTAGATACCACCCTCATCCTGCGCGACAACATTACTTCCAACCTACAAAAAGGCAACGTAGATGTAGCTGTACTGCAAATAGAACAGCTAAGACAAAAAGAATATCAAAATTACTTTGGGGAAGAATTGATTATTAGCCGCAAAACATACCTGTCTGTCGGGCAAATTCAAAACATCCTCAAACAAATCGCCAGCAAATCAGGCAAACAGCCTGCTATTTTGTATGTATTCGTTCAACCAAAGCAACTAGACTTAATATTAGTTACTCCTGCGGGTAAATCAATATATCGCAGCGTCACCGAAACCAATAGTGAAGTTTTACGCAAAGTGGTAACGATGTTTCGGAAAGAAGTAACTAATCCTCTAAGAAGAAACACTACTTCTTACTTAAATCCAGCACAAAAACTTTATCAATGGCTAATTGCTCCCATTGAATCCGAATTGCAATCTCAAAAGATCGACACCTTAGCCTTTTCTTTAGATGCTGGGCTCAGAACGATACCATTAGCTGCTTTACACGACGGACAAAAGTTTTTAATTCAAAAGTACAGTATAGGCTTGATTCCTAGCATTAATTTAATCGATACCAGTTATGAAGATGTCAGAAAATTTGAAATTTTAGCAATGGGGGCAGATACATTTCCTCAGTTGGAATCCCTACCAGCAGTCCCCTTAGAACTATCAACGATTGCTCAACATATTTGGAAAGGCAAATTTTTCTTAAACGAAGAGTTTACTCCCGCTAATTTAAGAAATCAACGTTCTAAAAATGCGTTTAGAATTGTTCACCTAGCAACTCACGGAGAATTTCAACCAGGGCAACCAAATAATTCTTATATCCATTTTTGGAATTCGCGCTTAAGTTTAGATCGATTAAGACAAATAGATTGGAATAGCCCACCTGTTGAGCTATTGGTACTGAGTGCTTGTCGCACGGCGGTAGGAGATGAACAAGCGGAATTGGGTTTTGGTGGTTTAGCGGTGGCGGCTGGGGTAAAATCAGCTTTGGCTAGTTTGTGGTATGTTTCCGATCGAGGTACTTTGGCATTAATGACGGAGTTTTACGAACATTTAAAAAAT
>DATNQN010000028.1 GCA_036703985.1 Leptolyngbyaceae cyanobacterium | reverse complement strand
CGAACGCGATTACTATCACACTTGTACTAACAGTAAATACTGATGAACTTACTGACTCAATCTTTAGCGCATACATCAATTACAGCAGCCCAACTTTGGCGTCAATTAGAAATTGCCGAAACAACTGAAGAAATCGATCGTTTATTCCAATCAATTTGGCACAATCAAGAAAAACAAGAAGTTGCTATTGATGCTCATGCCGAACTTGCCAACCAAATTGATGCCGAAATAACAGCAATTAAAGCTAGAATGCAATTTTTAATCGAATTGCATCAAAGTGCGATCGATAAACTTGAAGGTTGGCGAGAACGATTAGACCAAACTGTTGTTTATTTTAACCAGATTGGAGCAATTACAGCCGAAATTGTTGGCAAACAGCATCGAATTACTGTCAAAGAAAACCCACCGACTTGTGAAGTATCTATCGACCCTTCTCAACTACCAGACCAATATCGCCGTATCGAAACTAAAACCGTAATTTCGGCTAACAAAAAGGCAATTACTGATGCTTGGAAACAAGGAATACCAGTAGAAGGTACAAAAGTTTATCGCAGGCGTAAGGTAATTTATAGCTTACTACCAAGCAATTTACCTCAATACCAAGCTAGCACAACAGCCAATGTTGAACCATTAGAAAATCAGCCACAACCTACCAAAAAACGACGTAAAAAAGCTGATTGAGCCAGATTAGGGGGGCAGGGGGCAGGGGAGAGGATTAGAGCTACTTCTTCTGTTTCCCAATAATCCAATTTAAATGCCCAACAGCTTATTATCCTTATTCCCCATTCCCCATTCCCCTATCTTTGGATAGCTAGAGATTAATCCAATAGTCAGGGTTATCCACTTGTTCTGGGGTAACATCAAACAGTTTTGACAATTGATGTTTCCTTTGCCTAAGAATGGTAAATTCTTCATCTTCAGTCAGCTCAGCAATTAAATTCACCTCCACATCCAAATCAAACAGAAATTTTGTCTCCGTTTCGATCTCATTGACACTCTGAACTATTTTCACTAAATTTCCTCCCCCGTCTCATGCTTTGAATAGCTAACTTTGCTGTAACCGTTCAGGGGGTGCGCCTGCGGCGCACCACCCCAAGAGGAGTTGCAAAGGCTTTGGGGAAAATAAGGTGAGCTTGAAAAATAGGAGCCATATTCTGGTAATGTAGGAGTCATGGAAAAAAAGCCCGCCAGTATAATAGAGCAGATACCTCCATCGGATTGGGAAAAAACTCCAGCCAGCGTCAAAAAAATGGTGGAGTTAATGGCGCAACGCATTGAAATATTAGAAAAGCAGGCAATTGAATTAGTCGAAGCCCAGCAGCAATTAGTAGAAAAAGTCAATAAAACATCAAAAAACTCATCATCGCCACCCTCTTGTGACCCACCAGGATTTAGCCACAAATCAAAGAAAAAAACTGGAAAAAAAAGGGGCGGTCAGCCTGGTCATGAGGGTCAAAGCCGGGACTTATACCCAATTGAAAAATGTACAACAGTCAGAGAGCATCATCCCGTCAAATGCTGTAGTTGTGGAGAAAACCTTAAGGGAGTTGATCCAGACCCACTACGCCACCAAATAGTAGAAATTCCACCGATTGAACCAATAGTCATCGAACATCGCTTACACAAATTGACTTGTCAGCGATGTGGAACTTCCACTCGCGCCAAATTGCCAGACAACGTAAACCCAAGTGGATACGGTGTGAGAGTAGTAGCCACAATAGCACTACTGAGTGGATTATACCGTAACAGCCACCGGATGGTACAAAGCGCTCTGGCGGATTTGTTTGGCATCTCAATGTCCTTGGGAACAGTCAATAAACTGAGGCTGGAAGCCAGCAATGCCGTAGCCGATTGTGTCGAGCAAGCGAAACTTTACATCCAGCAACAAGAGATTGTGGCAGCGGATGAAACCAGCTTTAATCAAGCTAATATTGACGGTGGGAACCCACAACAAAGACAAGCTTGGTTGTGGGTAGCAGTCACACCCCTAGTGACATTTTTTGAGATTGCACTGAGTCGGTGTACTACTGCTGCTAAAAATCTTTTGGGCGAGAACTTTAGGGGAATTTTAACTTCCGATCGGCATGGTGCATACAACTGGGTAGACATCTCACGTCGGCAATTATGTTGGGCACATCTTGCAAGAGAATTTATTAAAATCTCAGAACGTCCTGGGGTATCTCAAGAATTAGGAAATAAATTACTTCAACAACAAGAAAAGTTATTCGAGTTATGGCACAGAGTCAGGGATGGAACTCTAGCTCGTGGTGATTTTGTCGAATCAGTCAAACCGATTCGTCATCAAATTATATCACTATTACAACAAGCAGCCAACTACGAGATTACATCGAAGGAGAAAACTCCTTTGGCTAAAACGGTTCGTACTTGTCGCCAGCTATTTAAGGTTGAAAGTGCGATGTGGTTGTTTGTGGTCACACCAGGTCTGGAGCCAACCAACAATGCTGCTGAAAGAGCGATTCGTCCGGCTGTCATCTGGCGACGTACAAGTTTTGGTTCGCAAACATTAGCAGGAAGTACTTTTGTGGCACGAATGTTGACTGTGGTTACTACACTTAAATGTCAACAGCGTAATATTTTGGAGTTTATCACAACTGCTGTGACAAATGCTCGTGAAGGTAAATCTGCTCCTTCTTTACTTCCAGAAATCGAATGAACAGTGTAAATGAATCAATAATTTTTCATTTAGTTTTATATAGTTAGTTGATTACTAGCAATAACTTCTGCTGAGAATTTGGCTCATTAGTCAACAGAATTCCTGCGTTCATTATTGTTGGCTCACGCCGATATCTCAAACATATTGATGCTCAAACTCCTCTTGGGGTGGTGCGCCTGCGGCGCACCCCCTGAACGGTTACGATTTAACTCGTCTTTGAGGTCTGTTTCGCGGGCAAAGTCGCCCCCAACGCCAACACCTGCATTAATTGCGATCGCATCTACCGATCTACCTGTAGCTTTAATCTGTTTGTAGAGCGTTTCGACTCCATCATAGGTAGCTAAATCTGCTTCTACTGTCTCAACTTTAGCACCCAGTTTCTCAAAAGCTTGCGCTGCTTCATTAATGGTAGATCCGGTAGCTGTAATTAGCAGGTCGAAACCATTTTGGGCAAACTGTTTGGCAAGTTCGTAGCCGATGCCATTAGAAGCACCTGTCACAACAGCTAGAGGGCGGGTCAACGAGTTGTTCATAACTATCCTTAAATTGCGATCGCTCTACAGTTCGGCAAGTTTTTTTCTTGCTACTTTTGAATTTTCGTAAACTTTCAATTTTTACAATCTTAAGGAGATAGTTATAAGTAAAACGTCTTTCTCTAGACGTTTTACTTCTGAAATATTCTACTTTGATGAGTATAGAGCAGATTGCCCAGAATGGTACGATCGGGCATAATATCAGTTAATTACTATCAATTATAAATCAGCTAATTCAAAAGCGTCTTTCTATAATTAACTACAACAGAAAGACGCCGATTGATTTCTAACTTAAGCTAGAAGATTTAGCTATTTAATTGCCAAAATATTAAGCTACTTCTTCTTGACGTTCGATAACTAAAGTAAGCTTAGCGCCAAAAACAGCAACGGCTGCTACCACAGTTGTGACTGGAAACAAAAGCGTAGCACCTGTTAAACCTAAAGCAGCGGGAATCAAAGGAACTTTAACCAGCGGATTTCCCTGCTTTCCCTTCACTACAACTTGGCGGATTTTGCCTTGATGAATGACATTTTTGAAGAAGCCTAGTACCCGCTCGTGATTTATATTGAATTCTTCTACCCGTTCTTTTTCAGGAGTTTCCGATTCAACAGCAGTGCTGTCAACAATCACAGTGGTTACTCGGTCTTCAATTCGTTCAAATTGTGCGTTCATTTTTTGCTCAAGCGGTCATATTCAAACCGCCCCAAACCTTGATGATTTAATTCTGCCAATTCCTAGCTGGGAGCCACAACGAAGAAACCACACTCTTGGGGTAGTATTTACCCTATAAAACCAACTACTTCACACCAAGATTGTGCAAATATTCCATCTGGGTGATGACTCCACTCTCGCAAAGTCTCAGCCATCTGCGTTAGCGTCAATTTAGAAGACCATCCCTTTTCTGGCGCACCTTCAATCTTTTCTGACGCCTCAATCCTCAACGCCAAGTATTCTGCTGCTTGACTTAATGGCTCATAACACTGATAAGATGCAGAAAATTCGCTCTTGCTAAAACCCGCTTTTTTGAGCAAAGCTTTCAATTCCCTGCCAACATAAGGATTTCCGCCATTCTGCTGCTGGAGAAACTGGTAAAATGC
>DATNQN010000027.1 GCA_036703985.1 Leptolyngbyaceae cyanobacterium | reverse complement strand
TTCAGCTAAAGATATTTCTTCTGCGCCCCTGCGCCCCTGCGCCCCTGCGCCCCCGCACCCCTGCACCCCTGCTCCCAAATTTACCAAAGGTGCTAAAAACCCTTCTACATCAGTATTTGTGCCACTCCAGCCCGTTTCGGTGCGCCAAACGGTATTTACCGCGCCCACTGCTTGCGCGATCGGCGATACTTGAGATAGTAGAGGGATAATTGTTTGTTTGTGGGGAATGGTGACGTTAAAACCGACTATACCAATAGTTGCAAAACCCGCGATCGCCACTTGCAAATCTTCCGGTGCGATCGGAAAAGGCAGATAAACATAGTTTAATCCCAGAGTAGCAATAGCGGCATTGTGCATCACCGGCGATAAAGAATGCTCGATCGGATGACCGATGACGCCCAGTAATTTAGTTTTACCTGTAATTGTTACTTCTACCATTGGAATTAATCAAAGATTGGGTGGCAAAAGCTACGATAGCAGAGGTTGGGGCAATAACTTCCATGAGCGCGATTACTTGTAGTCAAGGACATCAAAATTCAGCCGGGTCGAGGTTTTGTTCTCGCTGTGGAGAATCTTTGCAAGGAACAATCGCCACGGTACTTGGGACGGGGACAGCACAAACTGAGTTACAAAATGGAATCAAGTTACGCGATCGCTACATCATTCAGCATGAGCTAGGACGAGGCGGATTTGGCAGAACCTACCTAGCAAGAGATACCGGTCGATTTAACGAACAAGTCGTCATCAAAGAATTTACCCCATCCGTACAAGGCAAATATAATCTGATGAAAGCAGAGGAACTGTTTGAACGAGAAGCGGTGATGCTTCACAAACTCAAACATTCCCAGATACCTCGATTTGGCGAGTTCTTCCAAGAAGGGAAACAGTTGTACTTAGTCCAAGAATTTATAGAAGGACAAACTTATCAATCTTTATTAAATCAGCGATCGCAACAAGGGGAATTTTTCAGCGAAACAGAAATCCTTCAACTTTTGGGTCAATTACTACCAGTCTTAACTTATCTCCACCGTCAAGGAATCATCCATCGCGATATCTCTCCAGATAATATTATTTGCCGTTCTCACGATCGAGTACCGATTTTAATCGACTTAGGTGGAGTAAAGCGAATTGCCATTAATGTTGCTCATCAATTAGTAGGTTACCCAAATCAATTAGCACCTGATACTAGTACTAGATTGGGTAAAGTTGGCTATGCACCAGATGAGCAAATGCGAATGGGAATAGTTGCACCGTATAGCGATTTGTACGCTTTGGGAGTAACGGCAATCGTGTTGATGACTGGGAAACAGCCACCGCAACTCATCGATCCGCAAACGATGAATTGGTTGTGGGAAAAAGAACTGCCAAATCTCAGCCCTCAATTCAAAGCAATTTTATTGCGAATGTTAGCTGATAAACCTTACGAGCGTTTTCAATCCAGTGAAGAAATACTGCAAGCAATAGAATCCATCGGAACTTTTCATCAACCCAAACCAACGGTATTTGCTAATAATTCCGGTCGAGGTAGCTTACTTGATAATTCCGTTCAAGTACCGGATGAAATTCACGGTTGGAATTGGGGAGCATTTTTCCTGCCAGGGGTGTGGTGTCTTACCAATCATGTTTGGATTGGGTTGATAGCTTGGGCAGACCCCACTCTCATTTTATCTTTGGGAATGCCTTGGCTAACTACGGGCGTTATTTTGGGCTTTAAAGGTAATGAGTGGGCGTGGAAAAGCCGCAGATGGCGCAGTATTGCGGAATTCAAAGCACATCAGAGAGCCTGGGCGATCGCGGGATGGCTGATCGTCGGGACTATACTAGCAGCCTTGCTAGTCATTTTGGTAATTATTGGATTGCTTTTAATTTTAGGAATTATATCGATCGGTATGATTAAATGAAAAATGATATGATTGGAAAAAACTGAACCAAGCCAACTATCAGTACTGTTACGCAAACGATTTCAAATCCCTCAATTGCTAGGTAGGTATTTCTTTACATCTTTGCCAAATATATTAGATGATGTAATATCTAGCCAAGCTTACCCGAACAAACTACTATTTTTGAGTATTACGGTAGGGTGCATCTCTGGACTTATTTTTCCCTACTGAAACTCTATTTTTCCCAAGGTTCAGTTTTCATATGAAAAGGCTAACGTACATTAGTAAATTTTCTCGACCTCTTTCTCCACAAGAAGTAGAGGCGATCGGCGTAATTTCTAAACGAAATAATCAACGAGAAAATATCACTGGCGTTCTATTATGTTCCCAAGGTATATTTTTTCAAATTTTGGAAGGAGAAGAAGGCAAAATTGATAAATTATACGAAAAAATATTACGAGACGATCGACATACGGAGATTATTTGTTTAAATACAGAACACGATATTCCAGAACGGTTGTTTGCGGATTGGTCGATGCAAACAATTAATCTAGATGAAAATTCAGACCTGATAATTAAACCAATCAAAGCTTTATTGCAAACTTTAAATAATTCTTACCGGGTTCTGGAAAAATACACCCAACCAACCATTACCAAATTAATCAGTAGTGGAGTTAATCCTTTAAAAGTTCCTCTCAAAAAAGTTGAGAAGATAGTTTTTTTTAGCGATATCGTATCTTTTTCAACCCTAGTAGAAAAGCTACCTTGCGATGAAATCGTCGGCATACTAAACAGATATTTTACGATTTGTACGAATATAATTACTGCTAGAGGAGGTGAAGTTACCAAATTTATCGGTGATTGCGTGATGGCTTATTTCCCAGCCGAAAAAGCCGATGCAGCTATTCAAGCAAGTTTGGATATATTAACAGAATTAGAAATTTTACGAAATTTGGCACCAGTAGATAGTCCGCTGGCAGTTTTATACAATGGAATTGGGTTATCGCAAGGAGAAGTAATAGAAGGTAATATTGGTTCGGATTTGAAAATGGACTATACAATTTTAGGTGATGCCGTTAATGTAGCACAAAGGTTGGAATCTTTAACCAGGCAGCAATCTCGGTCTTTAATTTTGTCTTTATCCGTGAAGAATAGCGCGGTGACTGCTTGGCAATTCATCAATTTAGGTAAGTGCTACGTAAAAGGAAAAGAAGAATCGATAGAAATTTATTCTATTGACGATCGCATTACTAGAAAAATGAGCGATAGCGTGCAATTGGCAGACCGCATCAATAATTATCTAGATACTCTCAAAACTCATTTTGACAACCAGAATGAAATCGACTTACAATCAACTTTTTCGATCTGAAAATTAATGTATTTTTGGGCTTTCATTGGCTTTTACAGTGTCTTGTTTTCGAGCAGAAAATTTGCTCGATCGAGGCGTTAAGTTGAGGTTGATTTCACCATTTAGATTTTCTTTATCGATCGATGCTTGAAGGGTAACATTAACTTTTTGACAAGAACTTAAGTTAGAAACTAAGCCAGATAGGGTAATTTTTTGATTTTGCCAGTGTCCGATTAAAGAAGGTTTTTCTAGGGTAAACTTATTGGTCACAGGCAGGGCATTTGAGTCGTTGATATTTTGTTCGATCGCAAATAAAGAACCGTTCAAATAAATGCCAGACTGCTGCACGATTAATCCTAATTGATTAGATTGAAAGCATTCGGGTAAATTTCGAGCAGTTAATTTGTAATACCCACCAATGGCAGGAGGTGCTTGAATGTTTTTCCCATAAGAAGTGACGATTTTAAATAGTATTAATACTAAACTTATGGCAATTGCGTAAAATGCTAAATGTTGAATGTTTTTTATTTTGCTCATTTGTTTTTCGATTGTTAGGGAGACAGGCGTTATACTAAATCCGCTGGAAAACTTTCCGATCGAGCTTGGATTTAAGAGCGAATTCCTGGATTCAAAATACTTTTTATTCTCGAATTCTAAGTTTTACCTTAACGCAACTGTCAACTTTTTACTTGTTTTTCTGTTGGCGTATCTCCTGTTGTTAACACGGAAGCAAGGTGAGAAGTTAGCTGACTGTAGCGACGGGTAATCAGTAGGGATGAATGGCACTCTACTGCTAATACATCAGTGTAGTGTCCTAAAGTTTGCCGTTCAATTCCCCAAGCGCGACTGGCACCAGCAATGGTAAGATCGACGTGGCGCGAGGCTTCTACGGCTGAGGCGATCGGAGTGGCTGCTTGGGTGACTTGGATTTCAATGCGATCGCGAACTGGCTGGGGCAATTTTTCCATAATCATGTGAAACTCATAACTAAAACCTACTTTACTGTCATTTTCCAGTCCTACCTGTAAAACAGTTAAGCAACAGAAAGGACGATTAAAAAGCAATCTTAAAGCGATTTCTAATGCAAAATCGTCATGAAAATTCGCAGAATAAGGCACTAATAAAGTTTCGATTTTGGTTTTTCCCCGGTCTACAAATACTGCCACATCTACAGGGGCAGTGCTGAGAATTTGTCCGACTCTCCCTCCCAAACGATTGGAACTAAAAGCTGGACGATGCCATCCTACTAAGATTAAATCGGCCCGATCGAGTTTGGCAATTTCTGCTGTCTCTCGCGCTACATCATTAGAAATACGGATAATTGGATGTACTAAATCGCGATTTTCTGGTGGTTCCAAAGTTTGAATTAATTCTGATAAAATATAGCGACGTTGTTCGATCAATCGGTCTGCTTCTAATGGAGTGCTTTGAAATAAATAATCGTCTTCTAATTCGATCAAACTTAAAGGATGGACGACCGATGTTTGTATATTATGACCTGCGATCGCTACTGCTAATTGTAATAAACCTTTTTGACTATTGGGATTAGCTACTGGTACTAAAATGCGATAAGTTGGTTGAACGATATCGCCACCAGTTACAACATTTGGTTCTGGTTCGATGACATCTAGTTGGATGAGATTTTTTGGATAGCACCATTCCAGCAAAGGAGAAGTCATAAATGTTGTTACCAAAGCCATGATTACTAACATGGTGAACAACAAAGGAGAAATGACACCCAATTCTAAACCGATGTTTAAAACGATTAACTCAGTTAAACCGCGAGTATTCATTAACCAACCGAGGGCAGAAGCTTCTCGATTGTTGATGCCGCAAACTCGCGCTGCTATATAAGTACCTACATATTTGCCAACAATGGCAACTAATAAAACTGCTAAACAAAGCAGCCATAATTCTGGTTGGTTCAATAAGCCTATTTGGGTTTTCAAACCGCTATAAGCAAAAAATACTGGTAATAAAAATATGAGAACGAAATCTTCGGTTTTTTGGGCTATTTCTCTGATTAAGCCCGGGTTTTTAGGCATCACCGTGCCTAATAAAAAAGCACCAAATATGAGATGAATGCCAATGAATTCTGTAATTAAAGCAGAAGCAACTACACCCATGTAAATCCCAGCTAGCACGAATTGTGTTAATCTTCCCGTGCGGTTGTAGTGATGAGAAAGTCGTTGCAGAAACCAACGTACTACAGTACACATCAGTACGATGTAAAGCAGGGACTCGATAATGGTTGGTATCGCACCAGCCATGCTATTGGTGCGAGTAACAGCGATCGCTAATGCCAACAAACACCAAGCCGTTACGTCATCTACTGCCGCACAAGTTAGTGCTAAAGTTCCCAACCGCGTCCCTTGTAAGTTATTTTCAGTAATAATTCTCGCTAGTACTGGAAACGCCGTAATTGACATTGCTGCCCCTAAAAATAGGGCGAAGGCAGTAAAAGAAACCGTAGCATTAGAAACTAACGGATAAAGCAACAAAGCTAACAGCGACCCTAAGGAAAATGGTGTCAGAATGCTGACGTGGGAAGTGAGAATTGCGATATCTAAGTTACCTTTAAGATATTTAGGGTCTAACTCTAAACCAATTAAAAACATGAAAAAGATCAGTCCCACCTGAGATAGCACGTTGAGGAAGGGAACTGTTTCGGCGGGAAACAAGCTAGCTGCTAAATCAGGAGCAATTAAACCCAAAAATGATGGCCCTAATAAAATTCCCGCCACAATTTCCCCAATTACTAGCGGTTGTTTAAGCCAACGAAATCCCAAACCTACAAGTCTGGAAAGACCGATCACGACGATAACTTCAATCAGCACTTGGATGACTGCGTGCATAATCTCCTCAAAGGCTGCTACTGGGATTTCGATTTGCGATCGCTCCACTCAGTCTACTCTGAATTTCAGGAACTACCCCAGGCTACTAAGATTATTTTTACAAACAGTCTCTAATTTAATTTGCTAGAAATCAAATCTAAAATCTAAAATTGTTACAGCCATTGTCCGCCACGAAAGCGCCAACGGGGAAACAAAATTCGCATAATTGTTTGAGATACCACAAAAATTCCCAACCATACTAAACCGTAGTGACGCATAAACCAGCCAATATCTACAAATTCTTTTTCTATTCCCGGTAGTGGCAATGGTATAACTGTTAAAATCAACCAGAAAAATATGCCTTCCCAAATACCAGCTATTAATTGATATACTGCTGGCCAGTCTCGATCCCAACGAAATTGTTGCAGATAATTATAAAGGATATCCCAGCCTAAACCAAAAATCGCGAGATAGGCGAGTATCCAAAAATAAGTCTGGCTGGCAAACGGGCCAATTATGCCCAATGCAAAGGGCAACGTGATTGCTATACCCACAGTAGAAAATAATAACAATCGCGTTTGCCAGCGACCCAAAAGTGTAGGATTCATTCGATTTTAAATTTTAGATTTTTAGTATATTTTAGATTGATTCTATAAAAGCTGAGATGCAGACTAATATCAAAATTTAATTTTGCAACTTGAGATCGGGGAATTGGGATTGCTGAGTAATTAGTAAAGAACCTTTATAAATTTTACCTACTTCTAGTTTATCGGTACATCTCACCCAAACGGAATGGGCAACTACTGGTAAACCGATTAATTGAGAAATCATCGATGCTTCTTCCGGATCTGCAACACAGCCTATTCCCAAGTGACTGGCTAACCGCCGCATGGTGATGTCTTCCATTAGATAACTGCTGCCAAATTCAGCTTCTTTGCATTGGTAGCGGCGGATAGTTGGTAATAGTTTTTCGAGATTCTTCAATTTCAACATTGGCTAGTCTCCCACTTCGGCGTCGGTTTTTATTTAAGCGGGCGTTTAACTGTGTTGAAACTATCATGCCTGAAAAGTTTAGTTTATAGGGTCAAGTACTGATTAAGAATTAGGTGTTGCCTGTAAAGTTTTCATTAAGTAGCCCTGAGTTCTCAGTCATTGTATGGACGCGATTTAAGGATGAAGGATGAAGCAAGATCTTTTTCCGCTATCTCCTCATCCCCCATCCCCCCATCTCCCTACTTCCCCATCTACTCAAGATGGCGATCGATTAATTGCCCACTTTAGCCATTGAATGAAAGAAGTCAGGGGATTCAATCGATGTAATCCCGGCGTCCGCAGGGTTGCTAGACTATCGACAGCGCAAAGGGCGGCATACTGCAATCCCAAGAAGCTATCGACGGCAGCATAAGGGCCACCTAAAGTGATTGCCCCAGCAGCGTAGATTCGTCCCCGCTGATTTCGCATATCGGCGATTTCAAAATCATTGGCAACTACTAATCTGCCATTTTCATGTAAAGGAAGTTTATAGCAATCTACCAAGTCATCTAGTAAAGGACTGGCGGTGACGTGGGCATCGAGTCCGGTGGCATCGATAATAAAGTCAGCTTCCAGCCGAATTTGTCCTTTTAATCCTTGTTCTCGAATGTAGCTAACGGTGCGGTTTTGGGCGTCGTCCCGTTCTACTTTTTCCACTTCCCCAAAGGTGATTTGATACCAACCTTCTTTTAATCCTTGGGCGACGATGCGTTTCCAGTCGTGGCGTTCGGCGGTGGTAGTACCGCCCCAGTCTGCTAGCAAGCGCTTTCTTTCGTCGGGGTCAGCTTTTTCGAGGATTTCTCTTAAATCGCCGCCCCAAGTAGCTTTCGGCCAGTTAAAGGGTTGAAATTCATAGTGATTTTCGACTTTTCTTTGGGCTTTGGCAAATTTGTTACCTTGGGGTTTGGGCGATCGCATCAGGTGAAGTATGGAAATATACTTATTTTTTTGTCGCGCTTCATAAAGTCTTTGTAAGATGCGAGAAGCAACGATGCCCCGCCCGCGAATCATTACGGTTCCGCCTTGTTGTTCTAAGTGTTGATAAACTTGTTCGTGGGGTTCGTAGGCGTTGACGACAGATTGAAAGTCTTTGGTTTTTTCTCGGTATTCTTTTAAATCTGGTAAAAATTGAATCGCCGGGTAACCGGTGGCGAGATGAACGTATTGGGCAATTAAAAAAGCGTGGTCTGGACTACCAGTACTGGAACGACGGCGAGAATAAGCAATGGCATATCTGCCATCTGTGGTTTTGCGAATTGCCCTGACGCTACCGTAACGAAAGATGCGATCCCAACCGATTCGCGAGGCTTCTCGATCGATCGAATCAAAAACGTTTCCGGCGCGAGGAGTATAGGTTTGGGCAAAAGTTGGTTCCGCAAATACTTGCCAAAGATAGGTAAATGCGTCGGGGATTTTTCCTTTGCATAAATCGTGCCAAGCTTCTCGCCATGCGTAACTTGGCCATCCCCAAATGTTATCGGGACAGGAATCGGAATTCGATCGCAATCTTTCATACAAAGGAATTTGGGAATTCATACAAAGCCTTTGATAACGGGCGTAAGGCTTCTCTTCTAATCCTAAAGCGAGAATGCGATCGCTTTTCACACCCCAAATTCGCAGCAAATCCACCCAAATATAACTACCCAATCCTGCCCCTAGAGCAGCATAATCGATTTCTTCCACTAGTAAACCGGTGGCGTGAAGGTCTTGCACATTTACTTGCGGTTGTCCGAATGCGGCGGGAGGAAAATTTGCTGCTGGGGTAATCGGTGGCGGAGGTGATGCAGCTTGGCGGGGGTCGGGTAAACCTGTTTCTGGATGAAAATTAATCGTCGAGATCGTAGTGGTGGGAATTGCTGGCGCTGACGTTGCAGCAAATGAAATCGTAATTTGGTAAGGGCCAATTTGGATGGTATCGCCATTTGCCAAGGCCGATCGATTTTGACGTTGACCGTTGACAAAAACCCCATTGAAGCTATTTTGGTCGATTACTTCTAATCCGCCGCTATTTTCATCGATTAACGCATGATAGCGAGAAACTTCCGCACTATTTAGCACTAAGCGAGAAACCCGCATCCCTCGCAATTCGGCAGGCATTTGGGAAAATTCTCGTCCTAAAGCAATGGGAACGGCGAAAATTGGTTCTCGTCGTTCTCCAGTCGCGGGGTCTTCCCAAGTCAGCCGAATTCGCAAAGGTTGTGGGTTCATATTTGGAAGGATGAAGGATGAAGTATGAAGTCAGAATTCAGAATTCAAAAAACTATTTTTCCCCATCTCCCCTTAATTCGGATTCATTAAAACACTTTCTGCTGCCGCTAGAGAAGTGCCACACCAGGGACATCCTAAATCTAACCGTTCGTAGGGAGAAATGCGATCGCATTTAGCATTCGGACAGCGCAAACCGTAAATTTGATTCCCTGCAACGACTGGTGTGGCTGATTTGGCAGAAATATCCGGATTAGCGATACTTGCTAACTGGGGTTGATTGTTAGCTAGGGATGTTTGAGGTTTACTACTGGTAGGAGGCGAAGAGATCAAAATCGTTGGGGGAACGCTACTTACTTCTACATTCACCGCAGTTATTTTAATTTCTGTTTCTCCCAAAAAAAAGCTACTACCTTGGCTTAAAGCTATCTCAGCCTTGGTGAGTCGGTTTCCGTCCACCCAAGGCGGATTCGTATCTCTCAAGTTTCGCAGATAAAACCGATTTTGCTGCTGATTAAAAAATATCTCTACGTGTAAACCAGAAACAGTTGGATGAGTCAACACGATATCGCATCGCATGGGGTCGCGTCCCAACCGAACTGTACCGGGA
Source organism: Leptolyngbyaceae cyanobacterium (assembly GCA_036703985.1). Lineage (GTDB taxonomy): Bacteria > Cyanobacteriota > Cyanobacteriia > Cyanobacteriales > Aerosakkonemataceae > DATNQN01. The sequence goes on along the minus strand of DATNQN010000027.1, from coordinate 10,138 downwards.
TTTTTACTCAATTGTCGATCGCGAATAATCTGCTTTCTCAAATGCCCTGCTTCTTGCCACTCAATAGTTAGTTCGTGCATTGTTCCCAATCTTAATAATTCTTCTATTGTTAAGTTGCTTCAAGCAATAATGCTTGCATTTTCTAATTACCAGGTTAACTCGTCACCCTTGGGGATATTTTTAGTTAAGAAATGTTATGTTGTAAAGTTGGAAGGAGTCAGAATTTAGAATTCCGAATTCAGTAAGGGTTATTCACTACTATTTTGTTGGCGGACTCCATCAAAAAAACGAATGGGTATCTTAAATCAAGGAAAGGGATATAGAAAGGAAAAGCCAAGCAAGATAACTGCTTTATCTTCTTGCAATGTAATGTCTTAGGTTTGTAATCGAAAATTCCTACTTCTTTTATTTAACTTCTGAATCCTGACTCTTGAATTCTTTTCATTTTCGATTTGATGCCAATTTATCAGCCCAGCGAGTTGTCTCCGGTAAACGATATTTAGGAGTACAACGCATCACGTAATCAATCGCAGTAGGTAAACTGATTCGATGTCCGCTAGAAACATAAACAGGCTTCACCCCCGTGCGCGTCCTTAAAACCGCACCAATTGTTTCACCTTTATCTATTAATGGTTGCCAAGAACCGCGTTCATCAGCCAACTGTTCGTACCTGCCAATTAGTAATGATTTGGCAACGCCAATTGTCGGTACATCTATTAATAATCCCAAATGACAAGCAATTCCCAAACGGCGCGGATGGGCAATCCCCTGACCATCACATAAAATTAAATCAGGAGAAATAGTTACTTTTTCCAATGCGTCGATGACGGCAGGAACTTCTCGAAAAGATAAAAAACCTGGAATATAAGGAAAAGTAGTAGGGCGATATGCGATCGCGTGTTCTTGTAACTGTAAATCTGGAAAACTCAGCACCGCTACCGCCGCCCTCGTGAGGCTACCTGACTCTGCAAAACCCACATCTACTCCGGCGACATACTGCACTGAATCCAGCCGATCTTCAGTAACTACTTCTAATGCTAATTCTTTTTGAATTTGGGCAGCGTCTTCTGCCGTGAGTGGCCAATCATGCCGTTGATTTATCTTCATATTTATTTAAATATTTTGGCATTCAAAGATGATTAATTAGTGTATAATAAAGCGAGCCTTGATGCAATATCAAACTCACTAAAATAGTAACTAAATTTTATTACTGAAATTTTTAAGGAATTTTCCTATCGTCAGGTGTAGTAAATAATCATAAACCCATTGATGCAGAATTTAGTAATGGTAGTAACAGCCACTAAATTTTAGCAAACAGGCTTATTTATGACACCTATTGCATTTAAACTTAAACAATCTTTATACGTTAGCTTGCTAAGTATGACGGCGATCGCAGTTAGCTTACCAGCCTTAGCAGTAAGAGTAGAACAAGTACCTAATCCCCGACAAGTTTATGGCGGTTGGGTAACCGATATGGCTGGTATATTAAGCGATTCAACTGAAAAACAACTCAACCAAATTATTTCTCAATTAGAAGCAACCAACGGTAGCGAAATTGCCGTAGTAACCGTACCAGAAACTAAACCTTCTGCCACTCCTAAACAGTTTGCCACATCCTTATTTAACTATTGGGGTATTGGCAAAGCAGGGAAAAACAATGGGGTACTCGTTTTAATTTCTCACAACGAACGCCGCATCGAAATTGAAACAGGTTCGGGAATTCAAACCATTTTACCTAATAGCAAAGTTAGCAATATTATCGAACAGCAAATCAAACCGCAATTTAAACAAGGGAATTTTGATGGGGGTACGTTAGCAGGAACGCAAGCATTAGTAGTAGTTTTACAAAAAAACACACCACTATCTGTTTCCGTTCCGATTTCTTCAACTGCTACTCCCAACATAGCTTACTCAAATCCCACTGTTTATGAAACAGCTAAAAACTCTGATATACTAGGTTTAATTGGTTGGCTAACTGGCATTAGTGGTTGTGGAGTATTAGGTGCGATCGCATATCGAAAACTTCAACGTCCCACTTACGTACAAGCACAAGGACGATCGCGTACAAATAGTTGGTTCAAAAAGCCTTTGCATTGCATTAATTGCCAAAAACCAATGAAAAAGCTAGACTCTTCTTCCGTCAAACCTTACCTTAGCAAAGAAGAGCAAGTTGCCAAAAAAATTGGTAGCCTTACATTTGAAGCTTGGCAGTGTGCTAACTGTTATTCAACAGTCAACGAACTACCATTTCATATTCGGGCTTACGAAAATAATACAGGTGAATTTAGCACTTGTCATAATTGCGAAGAATTAACCGTCACTCGTCACCAAAAAATTCTTCAATCTGCCACTCAATATTCAGAAGGAATTAAACTGATTACTTATCAGTGTCACTGCTGTGATTATAGTTACGAACAGGAAAAAATTATTCCTCGTCTTCCTACTTATGAAAACAACAATCATAACAATGACTACAATAGTAATAGCTATAGCAGCAATAGTAATAGCTATAGCAGCGATAGTAGTAGCAGCAGCTTTGGCGGTGGTAGTAGTGACGGAGGTGGCGCAGGCGGCAGTTGGTAAAAAAATCTTTCCAATTAGCTGACGTAAGTTGCTAAGGATTAATTTTAGCAAACTTGTCAGGCCGTACAGTACTTAAGTTTTCTTCATTGGCGAAATCATGACTTATTTCATCATTAATAAAAACTTGATTACCTGAAAAATGTTTATTTTTTCCGAATAACTACTGTTAGGGTTTGTTGTAATAAATAGTAACCAATAGAACTTCGCTGAATTATAAACAATTTACACAATAGCCTTTGAATTATGCACAAAGCTAAAATCAACCCAGTCGATTCTATCATGCCCCTATCTTTATATATTACGGGCGGTATCGCCCTATTATTAGGAGCAATTATTTTTCGACCTTTTGTAATTATTAACGCCGGAGAAAGAGGCGTTGTCATGAGCTTTGGAAAAGTTCAAGACACTGTTTTAAACGAAGGCATACATCCTATTTTACCAGTTGTTACTTCAGTCAAAAAACTCAGCGTCCGCGTCCAAAAAAATGATTTTCAGACCGACGCAGCATCCAAAGACTTACAACAAGTAAAAGCAGATATTGCAGTTAACTGGCACATCAACCCAACCGAAGTAAATAAAGTTTATCAAAGAGTTGGCGATAACGAACAAATAGTCAACGGAATTATGACCCCGGCTATTTCGGAAGTTCTCAAAGCAGCAACCGCCAAAAAAACTGCTGAAGAAATCATTACTAAACGGACAGAACTAAAAACAGAAATAGACCAAGGTTTGAAAACTCGTTTAGCGGCTTATGGTATTGGCGTGGATGATGTTTCTTTGGTGAATTTCGGATTTTCTCCCGAATTTACTAAAGCAATTGAATCCAAACAAATAGCAGAACAAGAAGCGAAACAAGCCGAATATATAGCCTTAAAAGCATCTAAAGAAGCGCAGGGAGAAATTAACCGCGCCAAAGGACAAGCCGAAGCACAAAGATTATTGCGGGAAAATTTAACACCCCAAATTCTCCAAAAACAAGCTATAGAAAAATGGGATGGGCGCTTTCCAACGGTCATGAGCGGTAATGGTGCTTTACCATTTATCAATGTTAATCCTCAGAATTTGGCTCCACCCGCCCCAAAAAATTAATCTTTTTTACTAGCTGATGAAATCGGTTATCATCCCTAAAATGAGACAATTGCGTTAAGGTAAAATTCAGGAGAGAAAATCATTCTGCTTCCTGAATTCTGACTCAGAGAATTCTGGCTTTTGAATTATAACTCCTCAAAAATGCTATTTTGTCTCAGTTTAGGATAGCCGCCATGAAATCTAGTAATTTTTCTTACCTTGCCGCAGGGATACTAATATTACTATTAGTGGTAGGAATTATCTTTAAGCCCTTCGTAATAATTAATGCTGGCGAACGAGGGGTAGTCATGCAGTTCGGTCAAGTTCAGCAAAAAATACTACCAGAAGGAATACACCCGATTATTCCCATTGTAAATACCGTACAAACTTTGAGCGTTCGGGTACAAAAGCACCAAATTCCCGCTCAGGCTGCTTCTAAAGACCTCCAGGATGTGTTTACCGATGTTGCTCTGAACTGGCACGTTTTACCCGAAAAAGCCAATCTAATTTTTCAGCAGATTGGTAATGAAAGAGAGGTAGTGCAAAGAATTATCAATCCGGCAATTGAAGAAGTCCTCAAAGCAGTGATGGCTTTATATACTGCCGAACAAATTATCACCAAAAGAGGAGAAGTCAAAGCAGGAATTGACGAGCAATTAACTTTGCGGTTGTCTCAGTATAATATTGCCGTAGATGATATTTCTTTGGTTAATATTCACTTTTCCCAAAGATTTAGCGAGGCGGTGGAAGCCAAACAAATTGCCGAACAAGAAGCAAAACGGGCAGAATTTATTGCTTTAAAAGCTGCCCAAGAAGCACAGGCAGAAATTAACCGCGCTAAAGGACAAGCCGAAGCACAAAGATTGCTGAGGGAAAATTTAACGGCGCAAATTCTCCAAAAGCAAGCAATAGAAAAATGGGATGGACATTTTCCGACGGTTTTAGGTGGCAACGGTGCATTACCATTTATTAATATAAAACCTGGTGAATTATCTACTTCATTACCGCAGTGAATACACCGAGTCACGCTGTTATCAATCTGTTTTTTATAGGTAGAGAAAAGCTACCACAAGCCAATCTTCCCATCTTCATCGGTGCGATTCTTCCGGATATCCCAATATTTGTTTTCTATGGATGGGCGAAATTAATTGCTCGTTTGCCAGAACAACAAATTTGGTCGGTTACTTACTACGAACCTTTTTGGCAAGATGTAGTGGCGATTTTTCATTCTATCCCTTTGGTTTTATTGGGATGGTCGATTGCTTATAGATTCGGTTGGCAAAGAGTGCAATTTTTATGTATCAGTATGGTGGTGCATTCTCTGTTGGATTTGCCAGTACATCACGATGATGCCCACCGTCACTTTTTTCCTTTGAGTAATTACCGATTTATCAGCCCGATTTCCTATTGGGATACCAAGCATTACGGTGGGATAGTTTCGCTGTTTGAGTTATCTTGCACTATCCTCGCTACTTTCCCGGTGTTTCACATTCTGCAATCTAGTATTGGCAAGGTATTATTAATTGGTAATACGATAATTTACCTATTATTTTTCTATCTGCAAGCAAGAGGGTTTTTATTTAATTAATCAACTGCGTCGAATGTTAAAACAGCACCAATCTTGGCGACGCCAGAGAGTAGCGATCGTCCAACCATGTTGTTCGAGTACATCGGCGACTGGTTTAGTTTGATCTAATAAAATACCGCTGAGAATACCCCAACTATTAGGTTTGGTAATTTCGCTCATTTGGGGAATCAAATCGATAATTACCTCGGCTAAAATATTGCAAGTAATGCCGTCTACCGGGCCATCTAAAATTTCTGTTAGACGATCGACACTTCCTTGTTCGACGATTAAACGCGGGGCAGGTATGCGGTTCAAGGTGCGATTGCTGCGGGTAGAACGAACTGCGATCGGATCGGTATCGACGGCATAAACCTTTTTCGCACCCAAAAGAATCGCCCCGACAGATAAAATACCCGATCCGCAGCCGATATCTGCCACTACGATTTGATTTTCTTCGTCACTCAGCCGCATTTCCAAAGATTCCAAGCAAAGCTGAGTGGTAGCATGAGTGCCAGTACCGAAGGCGAGTCCGGGATCGAGACGCAGCAAAATGCGATCGCTAACGGTTGGTGATAGCCATGCTGGGGAAATTAAAAAGCGATCGCCAACTTCTTGCGGCTGCCAATGCGCCTTCCAGCTACTCGCCCAATCTTCCTCGTCAATCAAACTCCATTTAATTACCGGTATTGGCAGACCCAACATCAGAGCATCTTGACGCAGCCACAGAGAAAGGGCAGCCAAATCCAAAAGATGCGCCTGTTCCTGTGGAACGTAAGCCCTCACTAAAGAGGAATGCCCTTTTGTCTCACTGGCGGTTCCCCGACAGCCAAATTTTTCTAGCCGCCAGAAGATAGAATCCTCTAGGGCTAGTTCGCAGAGAATTTGCAGTTCCCACCAGCTGTTTGCCATATAAAAAGTATGAAGTCAGGAGTCAGGAGTCAGAATTCAGGAGTCAGGAGTCAGAATTCAGAATTCAGGAGTTAGGAGTCAGAATTCAGGAGTCAGGAGTCAGAATTCAGGAGTCAGGAGTCAGGATTCAGGATTCAGAATATTTGTTAAATCAAGGAGTTAAACACTAGATATTTTGTGAAAATTATCACCCCAATAGCTGTTAGCTTTGTTCATTCTAAATTTTAGATTTTGAATGCTTACGCTTTTAAACAAGGTAAAGTACAGCATGTTGCAAGTGAATGAGGTACAAAATGAAAATCAAAACTCAAGCAGTAAAAGGCTTTCACTCCTGAATTCTGAATTCTGAATTCTGAATTCTGCTGTAAAAACCGCCCGCAGTTCTGGCTTTTTTAGCCTCTAGTTTTAGTTAGTTCCATAATTTTTTCAAACTGGTAATTATGAGCTAAGTTTTGCAAAATTTGACAGATTATACTTTGTTCTGGTGGAACTTGCTGTAATAAGTCTAAAATTAGTTCATCACTACAGCTTGCTGCCGCATTATGCATATTTTCCAACCAATCTGACGGCATTTTCTCTAAATACTGCCAAAGTTGTGATTCGCTAGTAAGTGTGTGTGTGGCTTGATTTGCATCTGGTAGATTAGTTATTTTAGACTGATTGATATATTTTACACCAAGATGCTCACGGATTTTTTCCAGTAATAATTCTTGTGTAAAGGGTTTGCGAATTAAATCATCACAACCACTAGCTAACATTTTTTGCCATTCTTCTTCAAAAACACTAGCAGTCAAGGCGATAATAACTGTATTCTCTGGCTCACCAGAGGTAATAGTTTTGCTTTTGATTTCCCTTGTGGCTTGATAACCATCCATTATTGGCATCTGTATATCCATCAAAATTAGATGGGGATGCCAAGATTGCCATTGGGCGATCGCCTCTTGACCGTTAGTAGCTTCTAATACCTTAAATTTTAGTTTTTCTAGTATCTTTACTAATAAAATACGGCTATCTGTAGAATCATCAACCACTAAAATTCTATATTCTTTTTGCTCAGGTGCTAAACCAATAATTTTGTCTTGACTTAGCTCTGATTTAATGGGAATATCACTGGCAATAGCTTGGCTAACTTGAATATCAAAAGCAAATGTACTACCAATTCCCGGAGTACTCCTAACAGTAATTTCACCTCCCATTAATTGTACATACTTACGACTAATTGCTAGTCCTAACCCAGTTCCCTGCTGAGTTTTTTTCCCTGTTTCCGTTTGTTCAAAAGGTGCAAATAACAACTTAAGTTCTTCCTGAGCAATACCTAAACCAGTATCTTGAACTTCAAAGTGAAGTCTCAGTTTTTTGCCATCAATTTCTGGCTGCTCTATATTATCAACTGAAACTCCTAATCTTACCATGCCAGTTTCAGTAAATTTAATCGCATTTCCCAACAAATTAATAATTACTTGTCGGAGTTTACTTTCATCTGTTTGAATAAAGCGGGGGACATCTGGGGCAGATTCAAAAATTATTTGTAAGCCTTTAGAAACTGCTCTTAAATGCAAGATTGCTTCTACATCTGTGAGCATATAATGTAAATCAAAGCTACTCAGATTAAGGTTAGTCCTACCAGCTTCGATTTTTGTCATTTCTAGAATATCATTAATTAAGTTGAGTAAATGCGCTCCAGCCCGATTAATAATTGCTAAACTATTTTGATGTTCAGTACCCAGGGAAGTATCTTGGCTCATAAGTTGGGTAAAGCCAAGAATCGCATTGAGAGGTGTACGCAGTTCATGACTCATATTAGCCAGAAATTCACTTTTAGCCAGGCTGGCTTGTTCTGCGGCTTTTCGTCCTTGGGCAGCATTTTTTTGTGATTGAATTAATTGTTTTTGTGTAATTTTTAATTTATCAATGGCTTGTAATAGTTCTTGAGTTCGCCGTTTAACTTGGGATTCTAAAATACGATTATATTCAGCTAAAAGTTTTTCAGCTTCTTTGCGTTTAGTTATATCAGAAAAAGTAGCGATCGCGTAGAGAATATTTCCATTGTCATCATAAATAGGTGTTCCTAAAGCTTCTAGAGGAATAATCTGCTCCTTTTGGTGCAGTTCTAGATCATCAACTCTAATTTTTTCTCCCTGTAATGCTCTAAAAATCGGCAATTCCTGACTAGGATAAATTTCTTTTGTTCCTGCTCGATAAAACTGATAAATCTCCGATAATTTTTCAGCCCTAACTTCTTTTACTAATCCTTGATTAAGTAGATGCTTACCAGTATTATTAATATAATAAGGTATACCTTGAGCATCTATGATCATGACACCAACTGGTATAGCTTCCAAAAACCTAGTTACTTGATGTTGGCTTTCAGATAAAGCTTCATTTAAAACATTTAATTCTTCATTATTGAACTCCAAAGTATTAAATAACTCTTTTAGCTTTTGTGCCATGATATTGAATGATTTAGCCAACTGTCCTAATTCATCATCACGGTTAATTTCTGTAATTTGCTCCCATTCTCCTTGAGCAATTTTCTTAGCTGTATTATTTAGTTGGAGAATTGGTTGAATTACCCAGCGACTTGTAACAACACCAATCTGGATAGCCATTAACAAAGCCAATAAACAGAGGATAATTGTGATGCGAGTGTTGGCATTAATCTCTTCCATAAAATCGGCTTCTGGAACTACCACCACAATTAACCAATCTAAACCTAAATCATCGCGCCAATTTTTGATTTGCACAAAATAACGCTCTCCATCATGAGTAAAGCTCAGTTGTTGCTTACCCACAATAAAGCCTAAACTGCGGTAACGTTGACGTAAAAACTGCGTGGTTAAACTCACTAATTTATCTTGACTATCTTCTCCTAATAAACGTCCAGCTTGACCATTAACTATCTTATATGGTAGAGATTTTCCAGAATTAGCTACTATTTTTCCAGATTTTTCTAAAATAAAAGTTCTCCCAGATTTAGCTACTTGTAAATTAGTTAAGTATTGATTAATTTGAGATAATAATAAATCAACACTAATTACTCCTAAGAATTTATGCTGTTGGTCATGAACTGGGTAACTAGCAGCAATTGATATTACTTCTGGTTTATCTTCCCATTGATAAATCTGACTCCAAAGAGGTTTACCAGCTTTGACTGCATCGTCATACCAAGCTTCTAGATGTGGATCATAACCTGGTTTAATTTGTATTAATTTACGGCGGTTTCCTTGCTCGTCTGAACTGTAAATGTGTAGCTTACCTAATCCCTGTTTGCTAGTAACTTCGTTAATTAGTAAAGTTCCATTATCTAATCTTTCAATGCCAATATATTCACCTTGGGGATTAGCAAAGCTAATATAACCCACATTAAATATCCGCATTTGTCGCCAAAAATATTTTCCACTGCTTTCAAATTGAGAAAGATTGAGCAAATTTAGATTAATTGCATCTACATTGACTTGATTTATTTGCTTAGGAGTAGCTAAATAATTATCTAAGTGCTGTCCGATGCGATCGCTAATTTCGCTGCCTAACTGATTCGCCAAATTTTCAACTGCTTTTTGCTGGTTGGCAAAAGAAACAATGCCTACTAGTCCTACTGCACCACAAATTTGTAGTACAAAAGGGACTATCAAGACTGTTCTTAACGGCATTTTGGCATAAACTTTGTTAATCAAGTGATTTACAGATTTGAGGGGTGGAAATTTGAATAACATTGTTGCTTGATTTTTCCCTCTTGCCTAAATTGAGACTTTTGTTATATCAATATAAGCTGCAAAGTTTATCTACTAGTCTTAATATTTATAATCAAAAAAATAGTATGCTAATATACTGTAATCCAAAGAGAATTCAGCAACCCTCTTGAGATCAGTTGTAAGTATTCAGAATCCAGAATCCAGAATTCAGCATTAAAGAGACTTTTACAGTCAAGCTGAATTATTCTCAAGAAATATTACTACTGTCTATTCCTTATTAGATCAGCATTCTGACTCCTGACTCCTGACTCCTGAATTC
>DATNQN010000026.1 GCA_036703985.1 Leptolyngbyaceae cyanobacterium | reverse complement strand
CAAGCTTTTCGTCATCGTTGTTTATCTAAAACTTCTTTTGCTCGCGCCACAATCGGCACAATTCGTCTGAATTTCCTGAAGTTGGGAGCGAGAATTACTGTGAGTGCTAGACGAATTTTAATGGCGATTACCAGTGCTTGTACCTGTCAATATATTTTGTCTATTGCTTACTTTAGAATTCAATCGATTCAAGATAGTGGTTGATTTCTTGAAGATAACTTGCTCAACTTCATAGCTCGTCAATGACTGAACATATATGCAGTCTATTTTCTGATGAGTAGTTTTTTGAATTAAGCTGATTTTCCCGACGATTTAGTAACGGTTTGGTGATTTTAGATTAAGTTTTTCTCTGGGGACTGTTCCTATATCTTTTGTTTTTCAAAAAGTTCAACTTTTCATCCCCAAATCAGCTTTTCAAATCAGTTTGTGAGAAATGCGGGATCGGTATAGTGAATTTTGCCGAATGAATGTTGGTAGATATTTATTGATTCCCGACGCAGTTCTCACGCTGAAGTTGACTCGCCCAGGAATATACCCCTCATTCGCAACCATGACGATATACTTAGGCAACCTTGTACGCCAGCTTTGGGCAATCAGTGGATGGATTTGACAAGGTGAATTGATACGCACTAAAGCGACATTTCCAGAAAAGACAGGTGCGGTTTTCTTTGCTTGTTCCATCGCCGCTTGTACCTCTTTCCTTGCTTCCCTTAATTGTTCAACGTCTTCTGTGTTAGAGTTAACGAGCGATCGCGGATTATCATAACTCAGCAATGCCCTTACAGCTACTTCTGGATTGTACTGGGAAGCACGCCGCGCCGAGTTAATCAGAGCAGATGCTTCTTTCAAATACTTGGCAGTATAACGACTTTTAGCCACTGCCAGCATCTCAAACGGAGCTTTTTCACCTAAATCGCTAACTGTACCAATCGCAGCAATCCAATCTAAATCCGATACATCTGTTAGGGACGAACACAACTCCCAAACTAGCAGCGATGTATTGGGGATGGGTTCCCAAGTGTAGGCACTAATCAGGGTATCACCAGGCGGAACACCTTCGGGACGGTGGTGATCGATAAAACAGGTAGGAACGCCAGCAATTACAGGTTCCGATTGACTGCCCAAATCGAGAACGAATAAACTATCAGGAGCAGCATTAATGACTCGTTCTCGGTTTGCAGGTGTCCAAACATTGCGATCGCGATCGGGTACAATCATCTTCACATTCTCAAACCCAGCGCGTGACAACGCTAACTGCAAGACAACTCCCGCCGTCACCCCATCAGCATCTGAGTCGTGTAGCACCACAACAGATTTATTGCGTTCAATACTATCAACAAACACCCTAAAAGCCTCACTTGCTGCTTTAAGTGTTGGTGTTTGATTAGGATCGTTTTCCAATTGAAAAACATCAGATTCTTCTTGAGGATAAATCTCCAATGGTGCAGCAGAATCAACAAATTTTTCAGACTCTTCTGTTGCAGATTCAGCAGACAGTTTTTCAGCCAAACGGCGCACCGTCTCAACGGTATCAATTTCTTCAGGAGGTTTATCGCTTCGCACGCGCACAATGCGAGGAAACCGCAGTGCATAACCACTATTGTGTCGCGAAGATGCTTGCACGCGATCGAACGTCACTTCCAGAACAATGCGCGGTTCCACAATACACACCTTACCATGCGCCAATTCCTGCAACGTATGGGCGCGAAATTAATCGGAAAGTTCAGCCACTTCCGCATCCGTTAACCCTGAATATGCCTTACCAATATTTAACAGCGTTGGCTCGGTTTCACTCTGGCGGACGGCAAAGGTATAGTCAGATAGGAAACGATGCCCTTTTCCACTTCCTACCTCGGCGGCTGTAACAACAACATCCAGTGTCGCCATTGCACGTTTTATTTTCAACCAATCGCGTCCTCTCCTACCGGGTTTATAGGTTGAATTCAAATTTTTGACCATTAAGCCTTCATTTCCTCTGTCTCTCGCAGCGGTGAATTCTGCATCTAAGGTGGAAATATCGCTGACTTGTTGGGAAAGTCCGCAGCGCACTCTTTGAGTATCCAGATGAAGTGATTCAAGAAAACTTCGCCGTTTGGCAAAGGGTTCATTAATCAGGACACGCCCGAAAGCATACAACACATCGTAGGCGATGAAAGCGACAGGAACAGCAGCAAGTAATTCATCTGAAACTTTCTTGCGTCCCAGTCGCTTTTGTAAAATCACCTGCTAACAGTTTAACGATGTATTTAGCTTCCAGAGGTGTTGCCATTTTCAATAATTCTATAACCCCACCACATTCTAAACAAGGCAGGTTAGTGCGGCGAAAAACGTAGTGCCTTGTGCCGTATTCGCTTCCTGGTGTGTAGACGAGGGAAGGGTCATTTTGCAGACGTGTACGCGCTTCATCTGATACGGTGAATCCGCCTGTAGCGTAAGCGCGTTGAGCCATTAAGGGTATTGAATGAATTAGGCGTTCTAGTTCCTCGCCTGTCAAATCGGCAACTTTTCGCCACGGATCTAGGCGACAATTAAATAATATTTCTGCTCTGAGGTAGTTGCCAATTCCGGCAATAATCTGTTGATCGAGTAGGGCAGCACCAATGGCGCGATCGCTATTTTCTAGTGTCAGCAGCTTTTGAAGAAACTCAGGTGCATCGAAAGGCTTTTCACCTGGATAGGGTAGGATATCTGGGCCGAGAGTGCGTAAGTTAGAGACAATTTCAAAGGGATTGCCCGTGCCTAAATCGAAAATTGGAGCGGAGTAGAGAATGGCGCAGGCATCGGGTACGACAATACGCGCTCGCTCGCGGCGATCTATTTCTTGAGGTGGATTGTCTAAAATTGCCCAGCTTCCCCACATCATCAGGTGGGAGTGAAAGTAGTAACCGCCTTCAATTAAGCCGACTAGGTGCTTGCCGTGCGATCGCACTCGTTCGATACGCTTATTGAGTAAAACGCCAGTAGGATGCTCTTTTTGCCAAGATAAAGCTGTCTTTGTCCGTGCTAATAGTGACACGATCGGTTTGCCCCCAAGTGCCCGATCTAAGGCATCGGCAAACCGTCTTACTTCTGGTCCTTCTGGCATGGCTGTGAAAGAGCATTACTGTTTTTACTTTAAAGATGTGGTTTCCTCGAACACATCCTTCCTGATATAGAGACTCAAAGACAGCGCATTGATGCCATTTCTGAACCAGAGTTTGCTAAGCACTTTACAAAACTTTTAAATTAACGTCTTGCACATTTCTCAACAAGACTTGAAAAACTAGGTTTTTTACCTGACAATCTCGCGATATTATGGTTTGCAAATTACGTGATTTTATTGGTGAAAACACACCAGTAATCCTACCCGTTCAACCTGTTTGATTGCTTGCATTTGCCCAAACAGTTGTAGTGCTTTGTTCAATGTTTCCTCGCACAGTTGCGATCGACCGATCGCCTCGTAGGTTAACCCCAATTGGAGATAGGCATTTGCTAAATCGCAAATCGCTCCGATCGTATCGAGTAGCGCGATTGCCTGCTGGTGGTACTCCAGTGCAGTGTCCAAAGCATTTTGTCGGCGATACAATTCTGCCAAACCATTCAGGGTCTTCGCTTTGACCTGGGTGTAATGACTTTCCTCTGCAAATTCTAAGGCACGACTATACATTGCCTGTGCCCGCTCAAAATCCCCTAAATTGGTGTAGGTCTGCCCCAAAATTTGAATGAAATAGGCGAATCTTCCCGTTTGTTTAATTAAAGAATGAGTCTCTATGGACTGATAGGTTTCCTCTGCCAAGGTATAGGCAGCATCTGATAACCCCAGGTAGGAATTAACTAAAGCTAAACAGACGGATGCCTTTTCTGCCCAAGGGTGATGGGCAGTATTTTGCGCCAGGTCAATCACCTGCTGGAACAACCCAGCTGCGGTTTCCAGTTCCCATAAATCCAATTGGTATAGCCCAATGCTAAGCAGAGAATCGACTTCCAACATCCGTAAATAGTAAAGGGTATGCTTGCTGGCGTTGGAGGTCGAGAGATTTTGTTGGGCGGTACTGACCAGGGAAATTGTTTTTTCCTGACAGGCGATCGCTTCCTGGATACGACCCGTAATCCAATACAAATCCCCCAGAATGTTGTAAAGTTCGCTTTTTTTGGGGGTGGATTCGATGTTGGGAATGACTTGAGTAATGGCAGCTAGGACGGGTTGCAGTAATCCCATACGGTAAAGGGTACTGCCCAGAGGTAGAAATTGTCGCCACTGATTCGTGCGACTTTTAAGAATGACATTTCCGGCGGCTTCAAAATCCTGAATTTCAATGTAGTGATAGTGTGCCTCCAGAGCTTGCAGGGCATCTTGAATGGTCTCGATCGTCAATACCTGAGTTGTCCAAAATTCTCCGGCTTTGCGGTGGGTCACTTCCCAGTCAGAACTAGCACGCAAACGGGCGATCGCTTCGGCTTGGATTGCTGGATGCAACCAGTATTTGCCTTGTTCGGACTCCACCAGCGATCGATTCCGCAGGGATGTTATCACCTGTCGCCGTCTAGAGGCGGGAACATCCCAGAGGAGACAGAGCAATCCCTCTGAGGGAATGTTTGGAATTTCTTGATAGCGGTAGCATCCCAATCGACAGAGCAACTTATAGGCAGCCGGATCTAAGGCTTGCAGGCGATCGATCTGGCTGACGACTAGATTTTTCAGATCTTGCGTTGCCAGCAAATCTTGCTGATTTTCTTGCCAATAGGCTGCCATCTTTCCGTCAAAGTCTTCTTGAATTGCACCGCATAAAATCCCCATCACTTTGGCATTGCCGCCATAGGCGCGGTGCATTTGTTCCAGGGTTGGCACATCAGTTGCCAGTCGGCGGCTGAAAAAGGTTTGCCATGCGGTCAAATCCAATCGGGGCAGGCGGTAGTGTTCCACTGCCAGGTCGGGTTCGCACAAGCGATCGCGACTCGTAATCACCGTCACCGACTGCACCCTAGCATCCGTCAGGACTCGTAGCAGTTCAACGTAGGAACGATGAAGCGGGAGCAACCGACCTTCTGAGTCGAGGGCTGGTTCTAGGTTGTCAATCAAAATCCCAATACGCTGCTGATGCAGTTGGTGTTTCAATCGTCCTAGAGAAATTCCCAATTCCGATCCTGGCTCTTGCCCAAAGTCTTGTTTGAGCCACTCCTCCACAACTCGTTCCACAGAGGTAATATTTTGAGTCTCCTTTGCCATTAACAATTCCAGCACCGCTTCAAATCCCTGAGTTTGAAGATAATGCTGTGCCAGAGTGGTTTTGCCCAAACCCCCTTCTCCCTGAATGACGATCGCTTTGCAGCCTCGCTGCACCAGACTGTTGAGATGGGCGATCGCCGCTTCCCGTCCGAGTAAAGTTTCGGGTATCGAGTGAGAGTCGATCGCTGGCAATGACGGCAGAGATAATACCGAATTCCCAGACAGTGAGAGATACCGCTCTAGAACTGCTCGACAGGTACTTTTGGTGATCCGTTCCCCCAATAACCGAGACAATACCTTCCACAGATGAGAGCTAACATCCTTGATGTGCCCCTCGGTATAACCAGAATGTACCGCAATCTCCAAATACTTCTGTCCGCGCAACACCTTACTCAAAATTTCTTTCTGTAAGGCGCTGAGGCGTCCCCCGGTTCTACGAACAAGTAGCCGATCGACCCACGCCAATGCAGTTTCAGCTTCCATTACGGGATGACCAACAACATTTTTTATACATTCTACTCAGTCAATCGGATCGGTGTCCTCTCCTTCCGACTTTCCCGACTTTTCCGACTTTTGTCCTCGATCAATTGCCGACTAGTGCCGACTGACACGAAAACGATGGATTGCTTAGGCTAATGGGCAATGGAAATTGCATCAAAAGGAAACATCCCCATGAAAATTAAATTTCCTCTGCTGCATCGTACCGGATCGACCTGTGTGCAAAGAAAGCAACAGTTGAAGGAACTGCTCAACCATTATTTTTCTACTGCCCATTTGAACGATCGCCTCCAAGATTTACCCCATCAATTCGACTATCCTCAACCTCGTCCCTGGAAGCCGATTAACTGGCAGGCGATCGCCCTAGATCAAATTGTTGAGATGGAGTCTCAAGTGTTTTTGGCAATTTTACGAGGAGCGATCGATACAGAAGCCCCAATTCGGGGATATACCCAAACTAGTCGCCAATACCTGGAGTTTCTCGATCCTCGGATGGCACGCTTTGTGGGTGGAGTGGTTAGTGCAGATGGTATTCTGCTCGAACCGGGTCCGTGGGAAAAAGAGGAGCGGCAGCACACGCCAACATTGCTCAGAGTATACACCCAACTCACTCATCAAAAAGTAATTCCCCAACCCCACTCGGTTCGACCCTATCGATCGGAGGCAGATCCAGTTAATGCGCTTTATCGCCACGGATTGCACCGAGTCGCCACGGAATATGGCGCTGCTTGCCTCTACCTCTGGTTGATGGCACACACTACGGGCGCTCTGCAAGCTGTGCTCGAAGAACTCGTGCTGGATGAAATTAACCACATGGCAAAGTTTTGGGGATTTGGCGTTTGGGCTTATCCCAACTCATCGCTGCCCCGCATTAGTTGGACTTTACTGCAAACGATGAAGGGACGAATAACCTACCAGCGCGATCGCAGCAGTCTCGTCGGCACACTCGATCGTATGACCAGAGTGCTGGGGTGGCAAACCTGGTCTACAACCGACCGTTGGACTTTTGCCTTTACCTGCATCCATGCGCTTCGTCTTCTGGGGTGTTGGAACCGAACTCTCACCCCCGCATTATTACAAGACCTCTTAGGTGAATGTCGTTGTTATTAAAGGAGAATTTTCGATCGTGATTATGACCGAAAAAGTGGGCTACAAGCCCCGTCCTAAAGGAGCGGCTTTTTTTCAAAGCTTCATATTCTCATTGAGGATTTTGAATAAATGGATATCCATTTATTCAGGCAATGAGTATAATGGTTGTATGCTGAATCTCACCTACGAGTACAAACTCATTCCCACAGACGCGCAACGCGAAACATTCGACCAATGGCTCATCATCTGCCGTAAAGTCTACAATTTTGCATTGCGGGAACGAAAGGATTGGGTTAATTCTCGTAAGTGCGATATCAACTCATGCAGGATCAAGCAGGAATATATCATCCCTGCTGATGCACCCCGTCCAACCTTTGCGCGTCAGTGTAAAACGCTGGCACAAGTAAAGAAGTCAATTCCTGAGTTAAAGGTTCCTCATACCCATGTATTGCAGCAAGTGTTACGCCAATTAGAGGCAGCATTTGTAGCGATGTGGGAACGGGGACATGGCTTTCCTAGATTCAAAAAACGGATGCGCTCATTTGTGTTTCCTCAACTGAATCAGGAGTCCGTCAAGCGTTTTGATGGTGCAGACTGGGTTAACCTGCCGAAGATTGGCTTAGTCAAAATGCACTTGTCGCGTCCAATTCCTCAAGGATTTGAGGTCAAACAGATTCGCGTAGTTAGACGGGCATCTGGTTACTATGCCATGCTCACTTTGCAGTGCGATGTCGAAGTGCCTCAAGCATCACCTTCAGGTCATGGCGTCGGGATTGATTTAGGTTTGGAACACTTTTTAGCCACGTCTGATGGCGAGTTGATTGATAGACCTCGATTCTTTGTTGATGGACAAAGCAAGCTGAAATCGCTGCAACGTCAACTCAAGCGCAAGAAAAAGGGTTCTAGAAAGTTTCGTCAATTGCACCATCAAATTGCTAAACACCACGAGTACATCTCGAATAGTCGCAAAGACTTTCACTTCAAGACTGCTCATCATTTGTGCGACCGGGCGCAAACCATTTTTGCTGAGGATTTGAATCTCAAAGCCATGTCAGCAGGGATGCTTTGCAAACATACGTTGGATGCTGGCTTTGGGCAGTTTCTTAGTATTCTTGGTCATGTTTGCTGTAAGCGAGGTGCATATTTCGCCAAAGTAGACGCAAACGGGACGAGTCAAACTTGCCCCAGATGTCAAACCCATACGGGCAAAAAGCTGTTGTCTGAGCGAGTCCACAAGTGTCCTGAATGCGGTTATGAAACGAATCGAGATGTAGCAGCAGCGCAAGTCGTTTTGCAACGTGGCTATACAGCGGTGGGACACATCGCAGTGAATTTTGGGGAGGGCAAGTAGCATGAGCTATCCCAATGACCCAAGAATCCTCTCGCCTTCAGGCAGAGGAGTTGTCAATTATCGAGACTTTGCAACCTTACCTTCTGACCTCGATCGGCAACGGCTGCCAAATCATATTGCCATTATTATGGATGGGAATGGCCGCTGGGCAACTCAACGGGGATTACCTCGTTTCGCCGGACATCGCCAGGGAGCCAAAGCGTTGAAGGAACTGTTGCGCTGCTGCAAAGATTGGGGAATTTCTATCTTAACTGCCTATGCTTTTTCCACCGAAAACTGGCAGCGCCCCTTAGAAGAAGTTCATTTTCTGATGGGTTTGTTTGAGCAATTGCTCCAACGCGAATTGGCTCAAATGCAGCAAGAAGGAGTTAAAATTTCCTTCATCGGTGATGTAAAAAATCTTTCCCCGTCTCTGCAACAAACAATGCACCGCGCCATGCAAGAAACTGCACATAATGATAAAGTTTATTTCAATGTTGCGATTAACTATGGCAGTCGCAACGAATTAGTAAACGCCTGTCGTCGGCTTGCAGAACAAGTACAGCAGGGAACGCTACTCCCTTCAGAGATTGATACCTCACGATTTGAGCAGCAACTCTACACAGCAGGAAATTCTGACCCCGATTTACTGATTCGCACCAGCGGTGAAATGCGGTTAAGTAACTTTCTACTTTGGCAGATGGCATACACGGAATTGTATTTTATCGATGTATTGTTCCCCGACTTCGATGGCGAAGCATTGTATCAAGCTCTGGTGCATTATCAGAAACGCGATCGCCGTTTTGGAAAAGTTACTCTCAAGAATTGTCCTAACCATCTGGAATATATAGTGTCTTAGAAACGGGAATTTACGCGGTTGAAATTAACTCGATTTGAGCTTCTACTATGTATACCGCTTGCGGAATTATGAATTTTTAGCTAATTTCAGCCTTTGTACTTCCACTTAATTGAGAAAAAAATGATGCGGTTGAAGGATGATCTGTAATTTATGGTGAGGTTGAGAAAAAAATACTGTGGCTAGTCAGCAAGAAGAAAAAGCAATCTCTTCATGTAATGCTTCGTCTAAGTAGCAAACATAGGTTTTACCAAAGGCCATAAAACCTATGTTTTCTGCTAAAATGATTAATTAGTTGATAGTTGATAAATTTCCTGAAATTCCTGCTGATATTAAAGCCCCTCAAACTCAAATGTACTTCGCATTAGTTAATCGCGGAAAAACTCTCTTCTTTGTCCTAGACTGATAGAGCGATCGACTGCGATCGCTCCAAATGAGTTGGATGAAGCTATGGATTTGAGGGAGAGAATTAGCAATTCTCTTTTGACTGTATCTGAGGGTGAGCAGCTACAAAAAGCCCAAAAAGCTGAAGTTACTTTAGAGTCACTTTGGTAAACTTTCCCATTAATTACACAACGGAGAAATTTACCTTAATGTCGGTAGAAAGCTTAACAGGCTAGCACCAAAACTTAAGCTTTTTTCTGTCTGGAAGATTTGCTATTTCTAGTGGAGCGACTTGGTTTGGCTGGCAAATTATCCACCTCTTGTGTGACAGGTTTCTCTACATCTGGTTGATTATCTATTGACGTCTCAGACGTCAACTCTTTTCCTTGCCCCAGTTTAGCTAACTCCTGTTGAGCAACTCCATATCTCTGATACAAATCCACCAATTGCTGCTCTAAAAATTGATTTCGTTCGCTCAACTGTGCGTTGCGTTCCGTCAGCTGCGCGATCGCTTGTTCTTTATCCTCTCCTATCTCAAATATTGGTGCTTCTGGCAAAATCGGCTGGGCGATCATCTGCGCTTTCAAAGCATCGATTTCACTTATCTTAGCAGCTAAAGCTGCTTCTAGCCGCTGCGACCGAGCGAGAAGTTCCGTATTTCGATCGGCTACTTGCGTAAGCTGGATATTTAATTTATCTCGAACAGCCTTAATCGTACTCAATTCCTGACGCAATTCATCAGCATCATCTAATTGTTTTTCAAGCTCCGAAATTCGGATACCAGATGCCTGCTTTTCTTTAGTTAACTCAACTATTTGATTTTGCAATCTATCTATCTGGACTAAACAACTGTTGATCTCCGCTCCTTCTCCCATTTTTACCAGCATTGCATTATTGCGAACCACTAACTGCATCTGCTCAACAATATGCTGGTACGCTTGTTCCATTCCTTTGAGTTTGGCATTCGCTGTTTGCAAGGCTGCTTCTGTATCCGATAGCTTTTCTCGCAATATGTCTGTTTCCACATCCAGTTTCTCTTGTGCTTCCGAACTGTACACTAGTTCAGTGGCACGACGAATGCTGTGATACACCCGTCGCATCAACTCCTGGTGTTCTAGAGGTATTGGCTCGTCATCAGAGCTAGTTCCCTTGAAAAATTCATCTGGATTTGCAGATCGGAACGTCTTGAGGTGTTTCTGGATGGTGGCATTTGACATTTTGGCTCCTGTCTTGGCAAAGACAACACCTCTGATCTTCTCCTGAGAAGGCTGCTCTCCCGCTTCCATCAATTCTCGAAAGGCCGCAACAACTTGGTCGTATTTTGATTCTGACATAATTAATTGATTGTTTTATTTTCTTACTGGAGGAGTCCCATCCTCCTTTTTTTGTCTAATACCTGTACTAGACACCTGTCCTAATAGTACAACTTAATTCTTTGATCGTAAACTACTATCTGTCTTTTTAAGACAGGTGTACAAGACAGGCAAACGAATAAGCTTTTATACTTGTCCTGTCTTATTAAGACAGGTAGGTAAGACATCTTTGTGGTTTTCGCAATTAAGTCTCAGCTAAACTGTCCTGGATACCTGTCTCGATAGGACATATATATAGATAGAGAGAGTATGAAAGTTATTTGTAGGTTCGGTTAGTTACCTTTACCTGTACTGTCTTACTAAGACATCTATAAAAGACAGGTAACTAACCATTATTTAGGCATCGACTCTAATCAAGATTTTTCCTTCAACCTTGGTTAGCTAAAAACGCTGCTGATAAAGAGATTACATCCGCAATATCTGCTGGTTCTAGGGCTTTAATTTTTGCTAATATTTCTCTTTTAATATCATCAGATGACGATTTCTTATTATTGTCTTTCAATTCTGACGTTTTCTTCTCGAACCCATTACGGTATTCTAACAAAGAAATTTCACCATCTAAATAAAGTTGCAGTGTTGCAGCGTTGCCACCACTAACGCGAGCCAGTTGCCGAAAATTTTTAGAATCAAACTCAGGAATGGTTTTCCCTCTCAACCACCGATGTACGGTTGAGAAATCTACTCCAAAAGCGTTGGCTAAACTACTTTGAGTCCAACCTTCTTTTAGCAGCTGCTCGATTAGCTGAGTCAGCCGCTTTTGACGATCTTGGAGAAGAGAAGACACAGAGCTAGCAGTCACAAGTCTAACCTTTCAATTAAATACAGTTATACACTATTTTAAGTTTTGCACCGCTACCGATTAGAAAGTTAGCCTACAGAAGCAAATTGATAAGAAGTTTTAAGCTCCCTTGCCATTAAATTTGCATTCTGCAATATTAACCATAGCATAATGCAGAAACTTTCATAGCTCAATGTTATTTTCTGACTCTATTGGTCATCCAGATCTACCTAACCCATCCTCAGATTATTCTAGCGAGCCTCTTGAGTTAGTACAGAAACTTCAATCAGATAATGTACTGATACAGATAATGTACTGACAGGGCTTGAACTAGAGAAACTGAATAACTTGGAAGTTACTGTTGAACCTCGTCTAAAAACGTTTTGGGAAATAGGCTAAGCCTTAAAACAGATACGGGATAAGCGTCTCTATCGGCGGGAGTACATAACCTTTGAGGACTAGATTATTGTACTTGCCTTTGGGAAATGTCTCGTCGCTTACCAATTAATTGAGGCTTAACACAGTTTTGCTAGTTACTAATCAGAGGTAGTAAGTGCATTTCTGTGAACCATCAACAAGAATTTCCTGCCGTTCATGCAGGGAAATATGTCAAAATAAAACTACTATCAAGCTGTGTCTACTTCTTCAAACTTTAATCCAACAATTAAAACTGAAAACAGCCCTGCAGAAAACCGTTATCAACATGAAATACCAACTCAAGTTGATACGAACTCCCAGCTAGAGTTGTTTACAGAAGGAACATTGAGCGAACAAAAACATTGCAAGGATAACGGTTTGCCAAAATTATTAACAAGTCCATCTCTATTTCCAGCTGGAAAGAAGGATCGGATGGCATCAGCACTGGTAATTTGGGGAGCAAGTGATATTCTTACACAAAGAGGGAATCTGGTCTGGGACTTGGATTCTGAAGGAAAATTGTGCCTTATTCGTTCGGCAATCAATAACAAAGGAGAAATCCATTACTGGGTAACAGACCCTTCAGATCTCAGTAATGAATATCCAGCTACTTTAGCAGGTACGGCAGCTTTAGCAACCCTTGAAACGTTCGATATTCGCGCTGCTTGTATGCACCTTATCTATGCAGGCCATGCCACCAAACTAGAGCGCCCTTGGGAACAGGAGTTTGTTATTGATGACCGACAGATTGAGGACTATCTGGGTTTAAATAAACGAAAAGACAAAACTAGAGCAGAAAAGCTGGCATTGATTGAAAAGCTGGCATCTCAACCTTGCCAAATTACAACTTTTATTTCTTGGCCTGCACAAGGCAAGATAAAAGCTTTCACTGTATCGGAAACTCGGCTTTGGCAGATGGTAGAAATCCAGCGCCATTATCAAGGAGACTTGTTTGTCAATCGAGAGCTGATAGGTTTAACTTTTAGAGTGAGGGCTGGTTACTGGGCTAAATACTTTTTAAATGCACAAGAGGCCAAAGAAAAACAAGCTTATTATCAGTGCGGTACGCTTTCTAAGTATCTATTACAAAAAGTGATGCAAATTTGGCAGCATCGCCCTGGAGCAGCACGTTTGTTGGTATGGTTATTGTTCAAAACGAAGTTCGAGCAACAACATCCGATTACAGGCCAGACTTTAATGGAAGTTGCTTACGGTAAACAACAGATTTTAGAAGTCCGAAAAGCAGATAATAAGAAGTTACGCCAACAGCTAGCAGATAATTTTGAGTTAGACTTATTGACAATCGCTGAAAATGATTGGCTATTTCACTTCGATCCAGAAACTTACCCTTGTGAAATACAGCCCTGTTGGGCAGGTAGAGGTAACAAAAGTAGGCCTCGTGGTTACTTTGCTCGAATTTTGGCAGGTCGAGTTTGGATTATGGCTCCTAATGAATTCCATTCCCACGATGGACACGCTGGTGTTAGCATAAGCAAAGAAATTTCCAACTATGAGTTAACCAGCAACAGCCGTTTTGATAGCCAACTATCAAGCGTAGCCAATTCTTTACCTAATACTGCTTCCTCCCTGCTACACGCACAACCCCAACCAATTTCCGAAATACGCGATCGACCAGAGCTAACGGGTGAGCAGATTAAAGAAATTAGAAAATCTAAAGGTTGGACAACTCGCCAACTCGCGAAACGTAGTGGTCTTAGCCAGTCAATGATTTCTATGATTGAAACTGGTCAACGTTTGATTAGTCCGTCAAATCTTAAAAAACTGAAAGCCACTTTAGAATTGAGCGACTGATTGGGGTAAATACAGTTCCTAAAAATCTAGCTAATTATGCTCAATATTCCTCATTTTTATAGCTAAATGCCAATAGTGACTAAGTTTTGGCGATGGTAGTTTTCCGAAAAGCCTTCTAGCAGTATAATCAAAATATGAAGCTGGTTGAACGTCATATCATCACAAAAAACCATCCCCTCTGGTCAGAAATTGACCACAAAGCTTTTTTGTCGAAAAATTTGTTTAACCTAGCCAATTATCATTATCGTCAACACTTTTTTCAACACCACCAGAAATTAAACTTTAACCAACTTTACCACCTCCTGTCCCAAACCCTAGACTACAAAGCCTTACCAACAAAAGTTAGTAAGCAAATCATCCGTCGATTAGATTCAGCCTGGACAAGTTATATTCAAGCTGTAAAAGCTTGGCAGAAACATCCAGAAAAATTCTTAGGTAAACCCAAAATACCTGGATATAAACATAAAACCAAAGGGCGCAATATTCTCCCCTATCCTCACGAATCAATCTCGAAAAAAGCCTTAAAAAAAGGAATTTGTCAGCTCTCGATGAGTGGAATCCAAATTCCCACATCAGCTGATGAAATAATCGAAGCCAGGATTGTACCGAAAAGTAGTTGTTATGTCATCGAAATAGTTTATGAACAAGTAGAGGAGACAACCAATCATCAACAAATAGCAGGTATAGACTTAGGAGTTAATAACTTAATGGCTGTAACTACCAATCAAAAAGGCGTCAAACCTCTTTTGATTAAAGGCAGACCACTAAAAGCGATTAATACCTTTTACAATAAACAACGTTCCTGTTTACAATCCCATCTCAAACTCCAGCATAATCAAACCCAATCTCAGAGATTAAAAAATCTCACGCATAAACGCAACTGTAGAGTAGAAAATTATCTTCATACAGCCAGCAGAAGAGTCATAGATTGGTGTAGACAGCATCAAATAGGAATCATCGTAATTGGGCATAATCCGGCCTGGAAACAATCAATTAACTTAGGCCAAAGGAATAATCAACAATTTGTGAACATTCCGCATTATAGGTTAATCGAAATGTTGAGGTATAAAGCTCAATTGAAAGGAATACTCGTAGTCATCACAGAAGAAGCTTATACATCTGTGGCCAGTGCTATCGATGGGGATGAGCTACCTAAATATGGGGCAAAAAAACCCGTGTTTCAGGGACGTAGAATAGCGAGAGGATTGTATAAAACAGCCAATGGTAGGTTATTAAATGCTGATGTGAATGGGTCATTTAATATTACCAGAAAAGTAATTCCTGATGTCTTAGACCAAGGAATAAAGGGTTTGCCGTTTAACCCTGTGGTGCTTGACCCACTACGAATGACTGGACTTTCCGCCTGTGAGTAGGTTTGAGTAAGTTTCGTTGAGCGGTATCAGCCTTAAGCTTTCTGATATAGCCTATGCTTCTTTGATTACAAAGCTGCAATCAAGCTTTTTCATACTCTAACACTTGTCTTGACTCAGTTTGAGCTTGATTACAGACTTTCCCGACCCCCTGGTACCAAAATCCCGACCCCCTGGTACCAAAATCCCGACCCCCCGGTACCAAAATCCCGACCCCCCGGTACCGCACTTTCGATCGGTAATCGCTGAAATGCTTGCGTTAGTTATTTTTCAGCTTTATATTACTGAGCCTGATTACAGCCTAATCTTATTAATTAAAAGCCTTAGTTCAAATTTGGCCACTGGTATAAAAGAAAGAATCCCAATTAACTTGCTTGCCCTAGCTATAGTGAGTTGTTGGGATAAGCGCAAATCTTTCCTAATTTGTGCGCCATGACGCGCAAAATCATCAAACCATGTCATCAAGCATTTCCCGACTGGCTGAATATCAGAGGTTAATTCTCCACAATGATTCCCAGATCGCCGCCTACACCAACAGCGTAGCTAAGAAGGTGTGAACATGGAATCTGACCATAAAAGCACCTGTGAGAGCCTCACCCCCCGCCATATCGAAGAAATCTCTCGGCGCGGGCTACCTCTAAATTGGGCAGTTGCCAATTGTCGTTCTATCTGTGCCCAGGAAGCCTCATCCCGACTCGGTTACACAGCCAAATCTGACGGGATACTACTCGAAGGGGTAGGCATTCAAATTCAATTCAAACCCGATAAACCCTGGCGAGACGATAAAACAAAGAAAGCTCCCAAGTATCGCTCGCCTCTGGGTGACTACGACGCCATCCTGCTGCACCATCCAGATGACCCCCGTTTCTGGAGCGATCTAGAAGCACTCAAGCAAAAAGCTTATAAAATAGACGGACATCCCTGTTTAGCCATCACAGAAGGCGTTTTCACCGGGATGGCGATGAACGCCGCCGGAATCGCTACCGTCATCTTACTGGGTGTCGAGATGGGATTAACCAGTAGTAAGGAAGACCCCCAGAGAAAGCGCTACTTGGTTCCCACACTAGAGGAACTCGCCAAAGTCGGTTTCGGTTTCATCTTCTGTTTCGATGCGGATGCTGCCACTAAACCCGGTGTACGCTGGGGACAGCGCAAACTAGCTCACCAGCTAAAAGCCTTTAAAGTCCCTCTGTACAACGCGACGGGTTTGTGGCAGTGTGATGATAGCTATCCCAACGGTAACAAAGGAGCCGATGACTACATCCAGAATCACGGTGCTACTAAATTTATCCTAGAAGTAATTGGCAAATGCACCCCCATCGGCCTCTGGGAAAAGCAATTTGAAGAACCCTCAACAGTTGATTGGAACGAACCGCAAAGTTACTTGGGAACTATAGGATACTGGAAAGCTAACAAAGATGGCGATGTAGCTTGGCAACCTCGCTGTAATTTCGATTTCGCCATCGAGCGCGAACTCACCTCAGAGGAAGGTGGTGGTTTCGTACTTCAGCTGAAACCAGAATGGGAACAAACGCAGTACCGAGTGCTGGTGAAAGCTACTGACTTAGCATCCCCCGATAAATTCACCATTGCTCTTTCTAAAGCTTTAGGATTCGTTGTTGTAGTTTCTTTAACTAAATGGGAACTCAATACCTTAATTGCTGCCAAACAAACCGTGTACCGCCGCCATCGAGAGGGCCAAATCTTTCGTTCCATCGATCGCTACGGACAACAAGAAAATGGCTTGTGGGTATTTGCCAACACTCAGTTTACCCCAGATGGTAAACCAACAACTGAGAACGATAGCTCAACAGTATTCGACCCAGCATTAGGAAAAGAAGATTTCATTCCCTGCCCAACTTTGGCAGACAATAGTGAAATTCAAGGTTTAAAACATTTAATTGAAGCAGCAAGAATCGTATTTGGTCTAGACAATATCAATCAATTTCTACTTTGTTGCGGTTGGGTAATTGCTGGACTTCATTTTCAAAACATCTTAAATAAAGAAGGACGCTTCCCCATTCTGAATGCTTACGGTGCTATTGGTACTGGAAAAACGGTTGCACTAGAAGCGGCGCTTTCTTTAGTTGGGACAAATTGGGCATCTCTGGGAACGATCAGCAAAGTCACCATCTCCGCCGTCTACGAACATCTCAGTAAAACGGGCAGTTTACCAGTAGTTTGGGATGACCCCCCACGTAACGGGGACAGCGCCAGAGAACTAGATGAATTCTGTAAAGCGATGTACAATGCGAAACCGCGCGTTGTGAGGGGAAATCGTCAAACACCCCACAGTCCTATAGGTTTTACTAGCAACCACATGATCGGCGGCGAACACGACGCGGCTTTCACTCGCTTTGCCAGAGTTCCATTTTACCCAGGTGGTAACGCAATAGCAATTCCTTTGCTTAAGGAAGCGATGAAATTAGCGTCCGGTTCCTTTTCTACATTAATTGGTATCGGCTATCACCCCAAAGAAATTAATGCTATTGGCAATGAATTTTTAGCGCGGTTGCCCTTAGCACACGAACGCATTGCTTGGAATCTAGCGCTGATCGTCTATTATGCCGAAAAGGTAATTGAACTGGTCGGAGGAAACGAACAGCCTCGAACTTGGGTACTGGAAAACCTGACACCGATCGAAAATGATGAAGAAAATAACGGCGATCCTCTAGCTGACTTTATTCGCTGTATTCAGGCGTTAGAAGGAAAAGACGAAGTTGGTAGTTGGGATAAGCGCCTGTTTACCGATGAAGATGGCGTCCGGTGGGTAGCCATTCATCCAGCGAGTGTTTGGAGTGAAGTACAGAAAGCTTTTAAACCTGCTACTTACAATCAAAAGTCGCTCAAAGCCACTTTACTTAGGATTGGTGGCGTAGTCGATCGCTCTGTGCGTTTCTATGCTTCGCGGGATGAAGTTTTAGCCTACCAGCGGGCTTTGTTAACATCTGGGTGCAATTCCGAAGGTAAGTTAATTAAGCCTAACCCTCCAAAGAAGAAGATGAAAAAGGCGTGGCTAATTCCGCTGGAATTGTTTGGTATTGACCCTGATATCGACCCCGATGATACAGATCCGCCAGATTATCCTCCCGACAATGGCCCTGGCGATCGCCCTCCTAGCTCTGGTGGTGATGAGTATAATAACGATGGCGACGATATGCCTCCCGATACTCAAGTTGTAGCTGACACTGAAACTGATGAAACTATTTTGAAACTAAATTCAGTTTCATGCTCTAATCACCTAATAGCAAGTGTTTCAGCCTCTGGCAGCTGTTCTGGAAACCAGGAAACTCTAAAAACAAACTTAGCCTCTAGTTCTCAAGATTTGGTTTCAACGGTTTCACCGACTGAAACTCCTGCTAATCAAGGGTTTGAACCTGAAACCCCCTCAGTTTCACTTCAGTTTCATCCGGTTTCACCAGTTTCACAGAAGAACACGGGAGGATGGAAGCCCCGCATTTTAAAATCGGGAATGAAATCCGACACGCGCAACTTTAGTTGCAGTCAATCCTTCTTGCCCAACCTTCAATCAATTCACTCGCACTAATCTCCTGTTTAGCTGACACAAATTTTATCTTACTCCAAGCCGTAGGAGTTAAAATTACAGTTCTTTTAGTTTTAACTAGCTCGTGTAAAATAGGCACATTTCTTAGTCTTTTTTTGTTGTCATTTTTAACTATGTTGTATATACTAAACAGAGTATATATAAAAATTGTAGGTAGTAGCAATTGCAAGTCCGGTGGAATTTCAAGTTAAAACCAAGTCAAACTCAAATTGTCAAAATGTCTGAGTGGTTGATAACTTTGAGAAAACACCGTAACTATGCTTTGCGTGAAAGAGAAACTGGCTATAACACTAATAACCAAGATGCAGATACTCCTATTAATTATGCTTGGGGTTCTTTCGGCGATTTAGAGTCTCTTATGGAGTATGGTGCTAGTTGTCCTCTAACTTGTCCTGTTGTTAAACATGGGGTTATACCTGATGATTTATTCCTGGCTCTAAAAACAAGTAAGGGCGTAACTAAATGGGATAATTCATCGGGAATACAAATGAAAGTAACAACCCAATTACGCCACAAACATCAAAACTTTAAAGATATTGATTCAGATGTTCTACAGCGTAATATTGCTAAATTAGACACGGGATTTAAGAACTTTTGGAAACATGGCAGAGGGTTTCCTCGGTATCTGCGTAAGTTAGATACTTTTGAGTACAAACCAGGGCGAGTTAAATTAATTAACTTTGTAGATAGTTATGCAACTGTATATCTTCCTGGGATTGGCAACGTTAAAATGTTTAATAGCAGGGACTTAACCTTAATCAAAGAAGTTAGAACCTGTACTATTAAACGCAGTGCATCTGACTGGTATATTTCCATGCTGGTAGAAATACCAGGGGAAATACCAGAAATCAAGTCAGAAATTAAGTCAGTTGTTGGGATTGATGTAGGTGTAAATAAGCTTGTCGCTTTATCAGATGGTAGCTTTATAGAAAATATTAGAGTCACTACTAATCCTAGAACTGCTAGACGCTTGGCCATACGTCAACGTGCAGCAAGTCGCAAAATTAATGGTTCTAAAAATAAGGCTAAGGCTTACCAAAAATTAGCCAAGATCCAGCATAAACTATCTCAAAAACGAGATGGGTATAACTGGCAAGCAGCATCTAAAATCGTTAAAACTGCTGATGCTGTTGGACGTGAAGACCTGAACATGACAAATATGGTCAAACGCGCCAAACCTAAACATGATGGGAAGGGAGGTTATTTAAAAAACGGGGCATCTGCTAAAACTGGATTAAATAAGGTAATTCTTGATTGTGGTTGGGGTGATTTATTCAGTAAAATTGCATGGTTGGCTACCAAATCAGGTAAACCAGTTATTGCAGTCGATCCAAAATATTCAAGCCAAGAATGTCCTAAATGCAAACATATCGACAAAAAAAATCGCAGTGGTGAGAAATTCATTTGTACCAACTGCGGATATACAGACCATGCTGATACAAAGGCATCAAGAATTGTAGCTAAAAAAGTTGGGTTAGTTTTTCCCAAAAAAGTAAAGAAAACTCTACCTGCGGACTGCGGGAAAGTTACGCCTAGTAGGTATCAATCCTCTGTGGTTGAGACTAGGAACCATGCAGATGAGCAATTAAATATTCAGTTGAGCTTGTTTGATTTAACTGATTATACTATTGCTGACAGTCGGATATCTAGAAAATACGGCAGAAAATCTAGAGAATCTGCGCGTCTTTAGACCGCAGAGTGTCAACAGTTTCACCTGCCTCTGGGGAATCTGGTTTAGACCGAGAGGACAATACGCCGCGTGCTGTCAGTGTGAAACGCCCAGATGGTACATCAATCCAATTACCAGCCGAGTATCCAGGTGCTAGGGGGTTCGATCAAAAGAAGGAACCACGCCAAATTGCTAGGCTTTTGTCTGTTATGCAGTGCAAAGCGGACTGGGATGCGATCGCTAAAAAATACGGGCAAATGCGGGCGCTTTGGGTATGGCGGTGGCATTTTAACGAAACTGAACGTGCTGCACTGTTAGAGATAATGAGTGGTAGATGCGGACAGCGGAATTTGTTTGACCTGCAAGAGGAGCACTTACAAGAATAGGTTTCTTTGTACCACCTGAAACTGATTGCTATGGTTCCGTGAAACTGGTGCGATCGCACTGCTGCCTTTGTGCTAAAAATCAGAAATTTCAGTTTTAGCTTAGTACTGTTGAGTTTAATTTTCGTGCCAAACCAGCGTCTTGAAGGTTTGCTAGGGGTTTGAGACACCCACAAACATTTTTCACCCAACTTACTTATGCGCGAACCGATACTGCGAACCCACACATTTTTCTTGAGCAGTTTTCATACCAGTAATGTCTAGACAGTGGCTAGACAATGTAGGAGTATCTCATCGGAGCTAACAACAGAACGCATTGGAGAGTGTTGGTGAGACAGTTTTTCTGACTTTCTTGCTACCAGAAAAAGCTCTTCCCGGTAGTATTAATTATCCGGCTTCCCTGCTTTGATGTAAAGTGGCATTGTGTGACTTTTTAATCAAAGTGCCAACCAAACGGCTGCCCCAAGGAACTACCAACCAGCGTCGTCAAAATCATCGCGTCGCTATTTTGCCTACAACGGAGACGATGGTAGAGGCGTTCGAGCGATTTTTGGCTCTGGATGTCGCAAATGGGGATGCGGCAGAGGATACGGTTTACACTTACCAGCGGCGGGTAATTCAATATATTGATTGGTGCGATCGACAAAGTATCAATCCGGCTTTGGCGAATCAGGAAGATATTAAGCTTTTTCGTCGCTATTTGGTGCAGGAGAAGCATCAAAAATCAGCTACCGTTGCCCTTACTTTGTCGGTGGTGCGTCGGTTTTACGAGGCGGCACTATCTAAGGGGTTGGTAAAGGAAAATCCCGCCGCTCAAATTAAACCGCCGAAGGAAAAGCTAGACCCGGCAGAACGGGTGACTTATTTGCAGGAAGAGGAACTCAAGCAGCTTTTGGCGGCGATTCCTCACGATGGCAGTCGAAAGAGTTTGCGCGACCGGGCTCTTTTGGGCATCATGGCACTACAAGGGCCGCGCACGGTGGAGTTACATCGGGCGAATTTCGGGGATTTGGTGCGCTCTGGGTCTAACTGGGGATTGCGGGTAGAGGGGAAGGGTAGCATTAGAACGATTCCGCTGCGTCCGGATTTGAGTAAGGTCTTGTGGCAGTATTTGCAAGCAAGGGAGAGCGCGGGAGAGAAACTGGCTCCTGAGAGCCCTTTGTTGGTGGCGGCGAGCCATCGGTTTGAGGGACAACGGTTATCGCGGCGCGGGATTCGGTGGATCGTGGATGAGTATTTGGTGGCGGCGAAACTGAAAACAACCGAGAACGCAACTGAAGGACGGCGGCTATCAGCGCATAGTTTGAGGCATACGGCAGGGACGTTGGGATTGCGAAAGGGGGCAGATTTGAGGCAGGTGCAGGATTTGTTGGGTCATAAAGACCCGAAGACAACTGCTTTATACGCTCACGTCAACGACCGTCATGCGTTCAATCCGGCTTTGGGGATTGATGTTGAGGTATGATGCCGAATGGCACAGTTGTTGCCGCTGCAATTGGTAAAAGTTAAGGTTGCCGACCAGTTGGAAGCCTGAACGGTCAATAACTATAGCTCGAAACAAAGAAAATATAGATTAAAGGTTTTTCTTGGGCTGTCGCTTGGTACGAGGGTAAACGATCCAAATATGAGGCTCTTGCAAAAGTTCCTCGTGCTTTTCGAGCAAAGAGGTGGCTGTGCCTAATAAATTGGCCGGAGCCATCAGGCCATCTTCAGTAAGCAAAATGCCTTGGCTGAAAGAACCCTGACTGGGTAAATATTGCCCTCGTACTAGACCGACAGCTTGGTAGTACAGTTCTGTATCTGGTTGGATGGGGGTCGTACAGTTAGCCATTGATGGTTCCCCGCTAGGTTTTGCAACACGAGCAACCCCGAACGAGTCTGCTGGTTGGGTTCTGATTGAGGTCTTACTTTCATTAAACGTTATGACGGCGAAATTAGCACGGAATGTAGCATCCTGGTAAGGAATTTTAGTTAATGAAAAATTTTCCATTGTTTCAAATGGGAAATTACTTGTGAGCTTTTTGCTCCTTATGCACCAGAGGAAAATCCAGTAGAAGCAATTTGGTTGCAACTAAAAAGTTTACTCAGAAGATTTTATCGTTTCGGCAAAAATTTTCAGATTATTAATCTTTTATTTCAAGCTTTTGCTAAATACAAGCTTTTCAATTTTCCTGATTTGAAAAAGTTTGATGCTTTTTCACAATTCATTTAGGATTGCTATAGGGCAATCGAATGGTAAAAGTGCTACCTTTGTTCAATTCGCTTTGCACTTGTAAATTACCTCCGTGTGCCTGAACAATAGCAATTGCGATCGCCAACCCCAACCCCGACCCCCCCGTGCTGCGAGAGCGATCGGTATTGACTCGATAAAAGCGATCGAAAATTCGCTTCTGTTCGGAGGGTGCAATCCCAATACCAGTATCTTGAACTTCGATCGCAGCATAGCGATCGCTGCGGTATAAAACGACTATTACCTTCCCTCCGGCAGGTGTATACTGGATAGCATTAACCATCAAATTAGAAACCAAGCGATACAGCTGCTCTTCGTCACCGACCACCTCTACTGGGTGCTTCTCCCGAATATCAGCAGCCAGAGTTAAACCATTAGCGATCGCCAACGCTTCAAATTCCTCGATTAAATCGACAACCAAATCATTCAGACAACAAGGTTTTAATCGCATCGGCACAGTTTGTCGCTCCAGGCGTGCCAGTAACAACAAATCGGCAACTAACTGAATTAACCTGCGGTTTTGACGCTCTATAGTTCGTAAGATATCACGTACTTCAAGTTCATCCATGTGAGGCATTTCCAATGCTGATTCAACAGTCGCTTGTGTAGCAGCTAAAGGCGTTCGTAACTCGTGAGCAGCATCAGCTGTAAACTGTTGAATCTGGCGATAGGATTGGTAAATCGGTTGCATCGCCAATCCTGCCAACCACCAACTAGAACCACCCACCAAAATCATTGCTATTGGCAATCCGAAAAATAACACCAATTTGACAGTTTTAAGGTGGTCGTCGAGGTCTTTCAGACTCCGCCCCATCTGCATATATCCCCAAGAAAGATTATCCTGCGTATGCAGCGATAGAGAAATTTGATGGTAACGATTCCCATCACTGTCCTTGAGATTCTGCCAAGTCGCTTTTGGCGATCTGACAGGTAAACCAAGCGGTACAAAACCTATTTCTGCAACAATTCGTTCGGAACGATCTAACAACCGCACATAATAGTTACCTTGGTAAATAGCTCCTAAAGTGTGGCGTTTCGAGGAAGGGACAGAAAACAGTTTCTCTTCTATTGGTTCCAAACGTCCGGGTAGCTTGAGTTTGTTTTCAATACTGTCATGTAAAGTTCCTGCAACCGTTTCCAGTTCTCGGTCTAAAGTTTGCCAGTGAGCGTGAACGATCGCTTCATATACTCCAAAACCGCATAAGCTTAAGATAAAGCCCATCACGACGGCATAGGAAGTCGCTAACCGCAGACGAGTTTGAGAAAATAATTTATTTTGGTTCATCAGATGTATTGAAACGATAGCCAGTACCGTGAATAGTTTCAATCAAATGAGCGCTACCTACCTGTGCTAGTTGGCGTCTGAGCAAGCGTACTTGAGCGGCAACCACATTACTGATCGCATCTGCACTCATTTCCCAAACTTGATTGCGTATTTGGTCGCTGGTGACAATTTGGTTAGGATGTTTCATCAAATATTCCAGTAGATGAAATTCTTTATTTGTGAGTAGAATTTCCTGCTTTTCATCGTTCGGAGCGAGACGATAAACACTTCTAGTAGCGTAGTCCAAAGTGAGAGTACCTGCGTGAATTTGTTCGGGTTGGATTTGAGGCGATCGCCTTTGCAAAGCCCGCAACCTTGCTAACAATTCCGCCATGCCAAATGGCTTGACCAAATAATCATCTGCTCCCGCATCTAAACCAGCTACTTTATCTTCCATTCTATCTTTTGCTGTTAACATTAACACTGGAAGGGGATTATTTCTAGCACGCAACCGCCGCAGCACGTCTAATCCCGATAAGCCCGGTACTAACCAGTCAAAGATAGCTAGTATATACTGTGTTTTCTGGTTATCTAAATAGTTCCAAGCTTCAGTGCCGTCGAGCGCCCAGTCAACCACATATTTGTGTTGATTCAAAGTTCGCTTAATTGCGGCACCGAGATCTGGTTCATCTTCAAGTAGCAGCACTCTCATAAAGTCAACTTAACAAAGGTCAAAAATAGTTTTTTAATATGGTTTTTTGAATTTTTCAAAAGAAAAGTATTCAATCAGCAACTTTATAAAGAAAAGCTCGTAGGCTTCTTGACAAAATAAGTGTGAGGATTAAAACTTTAATCAAAAGGAGTGTAGGTCAGAAGCCTATTGAGCCATTATTTTCTAGCTTAACAAGTGACTATGAAATTACGATGAAATCCTAGATTTTTTTTGAAGCTTATTTAAGTGTGACAAGCTGCGAAGGCCGTCCCATTGACGGCAGCAACAACTGAGGTACTTTTGTCAGGTACTAAAAAGCCCCAGTAGCGTGTGCGGCGCTATGGACAATGCGAGCAACTTTGAAATCGCGACTGCTTCCGGCTGCATGAGCTACGGGAACCCAAGAGGCTAGCATCAGGGTAAAAGCAGTGGCATAAATTAGCTTTTTCATCACAATACTCCTTAAAGAATTAACTCAATGGATTTGTTATCTATTGGCTTGGTAGCAAATAAAAACACCAGCAGTGTCCAGCCTATACGAACGCTCTTCGTTCCCCATCTCTTTACAAATCTTGCATTGCAGAGCAATGCCTACCCTAGATTTTCAAAGAACGTAGTTGATGAAGAACTCTTTAGCCTCGGTAGGTATAAATCTGAGCTAAACCGAGCGGAATTTCTGCGGTTAGACCAACTTTCTTAGCATAGATTTGATACTGCCAAGTTTGGTCAGAGCCTGGAGTCTCAATGCCGAGCATAGAAATTGATAGCTTTGTTTCAGGAGCTACTGGTGATGAGAAAGCCACTCTAGCTTTTCCGTTATTTATAGAAACTGTAGCTGGAACTTTTTGCCCAGATTGATTTTTTACCTCAATTCCATTACTAATCCTTACTTCTTCAGGCAAATCAATCAGAAGTTCTAAAAGAGCATTTCCCTGAACATGAACCTTAAACTGATGGGTTGCACCCTGGAAACTAGCGTCATTAGGATATGCGCGACTATCAAGAAGATGGGAAATTTTAGCATCGCCCGGTCTTCCAGTTGCTTGAGCAGATGAGACTGAAGAGGCAACTGCCAAGATAATTGCTGCACTGGCGTAAATAAAGTTTTTCATCACGGTTCTTCTTGCTCAATGAATTGAATGTTGTCCCTATTTATAAGCTTGACAGACCTGTATGAAATAAAAATGAAATTTCAGCAGATGCACTCAATATTTTTGCATCAGTAAACACGAAACTCCGCTACGCCGATGGGGATATCTGCATTACTAGAAGCAAATCTAGCGGAAACCGGATAGAGCCAAGCGTTGGAAACTCCTGTTCTTCTTACATTGTTCATTTCAATGTTGAGTCTAGTTACTGGAGCAACTGGTTGGGGAAACGCTATTATGATTTTGTTGCCATTGACAGAAATATTGGTGTTAATTTTCCGTCCAGACTGGTCAGATACGCTGATGTTATTCCTGACAGTTAAACCATCGGGAACTTCTATATTCAGTTGGAAAAGAGCGCTGCTACTTTCGGGTATTTGTAACCGGAAACTATGTCTAAAAAATCTCGCCTTAGTTTGAGGAAATTGCACAGAACTAACGATGTAAGGAAACCTGACAGCCGCTGTCATGGGATTTCTATAAGCAACTGGATTAAAAGATATGGTTGCTAGAGTTAACGCAGCCGCGTAAATTAATTTTTTCATCACGGTACTCCCAAGAATTAACTATGTTAATTAACTTTCAGATTTATCCTCATCAAATAAATCTGCTATTAACTAGCTTGACAACTATTTATGAAATCTAGATGAAATTTTCAGTTGATAATAAAAATTTACTCAAACTAATTTTATAGTTGATAATCTTTCTTAATTATGCCTATGCTAATACAGCAGCTAGCCTTACGCAATTGCGAAGAAAGTTGAGAAAGATTACTAATAATAACCGAGCTTTCTTAGTTATCTAGAGTTAATGTGGTAGGGAGATCTTTAATATTGCTAAATAGTATAAGTATCAGAATCAATAGCTGGATAGTCCAGAATGCCATAATAAGGTTCAAAATGAAGCAGATAGCTGCGATAATGAGAGCCATAAGGCGGGTAGCTTCTTCAGAGATATTCAGGTAGAAGTAAGCTGCTACTAGAGTTAAAGCTAGTGAAATAATAAACAATGAAGACATCTCCGTCCACTCTAGTTTTGAAGTAGAAGTACGCTGGCTCTTGACTAAGAGAGCTTTTTAATGACACTTCCTCTTAGTCAGAAACTATGTCAACCAAGTTTCAATTCATCTTGGGCAAATAAACCTGCTATTAACTAGCTTGACAAATTGTTATGAAATCAAGGTGAAATATTAACTATCTGACAACAATTTTTGAGCCAACGTCCTCATGCCTAAATAGTTATCAGAAGCGCACCGATAGACCCATGAAGGGTTGAAGGTCATCAGCAGCTTCTGTTAACCCAATGTTGACCCCTGCATCCAGTTGAACATTCTCTGTCAACAAGTACTTTAGACCAGTATCAAACGTGGCAACAAATTGTGACCCACTCTCAGTCCTCG
The DNA here is from genome assembly GCA_036703985.1 of Leptolyngbyaceae cyanobacterium. Lineage (GTDB taxonomy): Bacteria > Cyanobacteriota > Cyanobacteriia > Cyanobacteriales > Aerosakkonemataceae > DATNQN01. The sequence goes on along the minus strand of DATNQN010000026.1, from coordinate 61,035 downwards.
CTTCAGTGAATAACTCGAAATAACTACTCAGTCTGGAGTTGATTTGATAGCCAAAACTAACGGTATTGACAAACCCGACGTTGTATCCAGCATCCGCTTCATTTTTATTGAAGTCAAACTCAGTCTGCATACCCACGTCCCACTTGTCAGATAACCCGATCGCCAAGGGGAAAATAACACCACCCTCAATTGAATTATTTCCCAAGTTATTCTGATTGGTGGGGAATTTGATAAAAGGCATCATGCCAAATGCAGTTTGACCGCCGTCATTGCCCCAAAAGTTGATTTTCATGCGAACTGTAAGGTCACCAAAGCCGGAACGCTCTTGAGTGGGACTGTTTTTGGGTGTAGTACGCACGACGTTGTAGACTTCGGGGATAATCTGCAAATCAATGTTATTTAGCAGACCGACTTTGAAGTTGGGAACGAAATAGTTGAAAGATTCGGTGCGGGTGCCGTCAGGACTATTGCTATCTCTGGTATAGACGAACAAATCCGCCTCCATAGTGACCCGTCCCGCATCCACAGTGAAAGGTGTTTCGGTTTTGTCGGGGCGGTCTGTACTGAACTCCCGCCAGAGTCGCCTGGGTGTAGGATTGAATAAGTTGTACTGGCTTTTGTCAGATGCGGGATTTTCAGGTTGACTGGGTTGTTGAGTAACTGCTTCTGATATCTGATTTTTGGGTGTCGGGTTGGATAAGTAGTATCGGCTTTTTTCTGACACAGAAGAAGTATCAAGCAGGAGATCGCTAGCCTTCTGGCTGTAAGCAGGTTGTGTGATATTGAGCGGTTCGATAACTGCTTCTGACCTTACTAGCAAATGGGATGGCTGAGAAATAGAATTTGGTTGAAAATCAAACTCAAGAAGCTGTTGAGGGAGCAATATTGGGGGACTAATGGTAGTGAGTTCGTCTGTAGTTGGGGCTTTCGGCTCTTGAGGTGTTTTAGCATCATGAGCTTCAGCCACAATAACGCTCTTGGCAAACACTAAGATGACACCCAAGAAGGTTGGACTGACTTGTAAAGCCTTCCAGAAAATTTTTGACATGATTTGTCCTCACACCTAATGAAAAATCTGCTCAGTTTCGGCTAATAAAATAAATTCTCATTAATTTGAAAAGCTTGCAACAGAGCAGATAAGTATGAAATTAGGATGAACTTTCAGAAAACTTTTATAACAAAAATAGCGCTAAAAAATCCGCCTTAAATTAAGAGTTTAGGCGGGTGCTTCGGCGCAAATATATAGCTTATTTTACAACCATCTTGGGAGACAGCATTTGTATATCTACAACTTCAATCCAGGGAAATTTTTAAATAACATTGACCCAGAAATCAGCCGTGATGATTCTGCCATTGCGATTGAACTGACCCCAAAGCTTATATTTCCCTGGCTGAGGGAAGCTAGTCATGAAATGAGCCTGTCCAGGTGGTGTATTTTTCATGGCATGAGCATGAATATAATCAGTTCTTGTCAATGGGGATGACTGTTTGAGGATAACTAAATGTCCTCGTTCTCCCAAATAAGGTTGCAAATCTGTAAGAAGTTGGTTATTAGAAGCCTGTCTTAAGTCAAACATCAAAGTAACTTCTAGCCCAGCTTTTAATGTAGGTTGCGAGAATGTCAGATTAACTTTAGTATCCCCAAAAGTTTTACTGTGATTCAGGTTGATTGCTGGGGTAAGTGTACTGTTTCCCAAAACTTGTGTTTTCAGCACCGAAACTTGTTCGGTTGTTCCAGCTGGTTTGTAGTCACTGAAAAGCGTATAATTGCCTGGTTGAGGAAAACGGGCTTCAACTTCAAAACGTCCGTTCCCTTTATAGTTAGGGTGAAGATGGCTAAAAAATTGAAAGTTGTCGCTGACAACAATCAAGTGCATCAGTTTTTCCTGAAAGGCGTCAAAATTTGCGATCGCTTTTCCATCTGAGTCTCGAATATCGATCGCCAATGTAACAGCAGTATTAGGAGTGATATTTCCGGGAGCAGTGAGTTGAGCTTGAGCTTGAGATGAATTCTCCTCATCACCCATTGAATGTCCTCCATGAGGATTCGATTCAGCAGAGTCATGCGTTTCTCCATTAGACATCGAATGACCCTCACCCTGTTTCGTTGCAGCAGCTACTGGCTTTTCTTCAGCTCTAGGAGAGAACGAGCAACCTTGAACTAACAGGAGGGTTGAAGTTAGGGCAAATGCAGTGATAAGGCGAATCATTCAATATTCTCCGATCGCTAATAGGTTTTAGACGTTGAGTGAGAAACAGACAAGGTGGATACATAACCCACCTTGACGTTTTAAGCTAATTAAGCAGCAATGGTAGGCATTTGACGGCATTCCTCAGCACAGCGCCGACAGATTTCAGCACATTTTTGGCAATGCTCATCTTGGTGCTTTTCGCATTCGCTAGCGCAAGCTAAGCAGATGTCTGCACAGATTTGACAAATTGCGGTAGCAAAGCGGGAACCGCGATTCATAAAATCAGCGCAGAGCCGACAAATGTCTGCACAATCTCGACAAAGGCTGGCACATTCAGGCTTATTTTCCAAACAAGCATCGGCACAGTGTTGGCATTCCTCAGCACATTGAATGGCAGTATTACAGCACAATTCATGGCCGTGTTCTTGGTGCTTATGTACGTGTTCAGTCATGAGAAATATCCTCGCAGAACTTTAAGTAATGTGTGACTATACAGTGAGAAATTTGGTGGATTTTGCAATTACCAAACTATTCATTACATACCTAACAATCTGCTTTTGTTCAGGATTATTCTTCAGGTATTTATCTGCAAATAGAAGATCCATTTGAGGCTAAATTTGCAGAACCTTAATTCAAAAAAATGAAATTTAGATGAAATCATCGCTAGCAATATCCTCGCTATATTTCACAAGGAATTCACCAAGCCAACTCTCTCATCATTTCGCAGAAAATAGATTTGCTATTTACTAAAATTAAAACGACCATTCACTTTTTCACCGTTAATATCCGCAGTCATCTTCACCTGATACTGACCCGGTGTTGTTCCTGGAAGTAAAACAGTGTAGTGTTTGCCATCAGCGTCATATTTGAAGTCTAAGGTTTTTTGCGTTCCATCCGGCAACTGAATTTGAGCTGCTACTTTAGCATTAGGTATTGCTTCGTGATTATCACCTTTTTGTAAATAAAAATCCAGGTGAGTTCCGCTAGCTTCTTTTTCAGGAACAAGCTCTAAGTGGTAAGGGCCAGACTCTACAACTTGACCCCCTTTAGATTCGCTTGGATGTTCGGTTTTAGCAGTTGTAGAAGTAGAAGTGGCTGAATTAGAAGATTCAGGTTGGGAAGCAGCGGGACTGCTAGTTTGATTGCTGGTAGTGGTTCCATTACTACAGGCTCCCAAAAAAAGCAAGCCGATACTGCTGAGAACAATCAAACCTGATTTTAGTGATTTCATGAGTTTCACTCCTCTTTAGGTAATGGTTAATAAGTGAATAGATTTTAAGCAACCCATAAACATTATTGCTCAAAAACTGTTACAATTGCTTTTCCATCTTCAATCAATGGTGTAGCTTTTTTGCCAACTAAAAATCTCCCAAATTGAGAGTATAAAGCTGGCAAAACTAACAGCGTTAATGCTGTGGAAGTAAATAATCCTCCTAGCACTACAACTGCTAACGGTTGCAAAATTTCTTTACCCGCTCCGCTCCCAATGACTAGCGGCACCATTCCCAACGCTGATGATAAAGCTGTCATCAAAATGGCGACTAATCGTTCCATAGACCCCTCAACTATGACACTTTTTAAAGGCATCCCAGCTGCTAACTTATTGTTATAGTTATCAACGAGCAACAGTCCATTGCGAGTTGCTACACCGAATAAGGTAATAAACCCCACCATTGAGGCGACTGAAATCACTCCACCACTTAGCGCAACAGAAATTACACCACCCAGTAATGCTAAGGGCAAATTAATCATAATCATCATCGTGGCTGGAATTGTCTTAACGGCGAAGTAAATTAGTACCGTAATAGCAACAAACGCTAATAAACCTGCTATTAATAAGGTTTGAGTGGCTTTTTCTTGCGCTTGAAATTGACCGCCGTATTGAATATAATATCCGGATGGTAATTGTACTTGTTGCTTAACTTGATTCCGAATATCAGTAATCACGGAACCCAAGTCTCTTCCATTGACGTTCGCAGAGACAACAATGAGCCTGGAAACGTTCTCGCGGTTGATAGTATTTGGCCCCGTACCGTAGTCAACCTTGGCAACTTGTGCTAAAGGAATTTTTTGATTGTTAGGGGTATCAACTAATAAGTTGCGGATAATATCTAGGTTGTGCCGCGCACTTTCAGGAAGCCATACAACCAAATCGAATACTTGCTGTTGCTCTAAAACTTGGGAGACAACCTTCCCATTAAGTGCGGTTTCAATAATTTCTGCTAAATCGCCCACGGCTAAACCATAACGTGCGGCGGCAGTGCGGTCAAATTGAATTTGGATTTGTTTGATGGGAACTTGAGGTTCGAGTTGCAAATCTACTACGCCGGGAATATTGCTTATAGCTGCTTCTACCTGTTTACCAACAGATCGAAGTTGTTCTAAATCTGGGCCGAATATTTTTACAGCGATCGCACTTCGCACCCCCGACAGCACTTCATCCATCCGGTGCGAAATAAACCCGCCAATATTAGCCGCAACTCCCGGTATTTTGGCAAATTCTTCTCGCATTTTTTCAATACTCTTTTCCCGGTTTTTCGCTCCTTCTTGACTAATTTCGACATCCAGTTCCCCAAAGTTAACACCCCCTACATCGCTATCACCAGGAGCGCGTCCCGATCGTAACGCCAAAGCTTCAAAATTCGGGTTATCTTTTAGGGCATCTTGAATTGCAAAACCCACCTGATTTGTTGCATCCAAAGATTCGCCTGGATAGAGAGAAGTAGCAATAACAAGACTTCGCTCTTCAAACTCTGGCAGAAATACCCGTCCTAAAGAAGGGAGAATTACCATTGAGGTAGCTAATCCAGCAATAGCGACAATTAAAATAATTTTTGGATGCTGAATTGAGAAAGTTAATGCTGGACGATATAATTGATGAGATTTGCGAGCAATCCAAGTTTCATCGGGAGGCAACCGCCGATTTACTAGCAATAAAGCACAAAGCGCCGGAGTCAATGTCAGCGCCACTAATGTGGAAGCAATAATTGATAGCAGGTAAGACACGCCCATCGGTGTAAAAATTCGACCTTCTACGCCAGAAAGTGCAAAAATCGGTGCAAAGACGACAGCAATAATTACCGTGGAAAATAACACGCTGACGCGCACTTCCACCGAGCCGTTAAATACTACCTGTAGCGGTGGAACTGGCGTTCCTGCCAGCTGGTTTTCTCGCAAGCGGCGGTAGACATTTTCCATATCCACAATGGCATCATCTACGACGGAACCAATTGCTACAGCAAGTCCCCCTAGCGTCATCGTATTGATACCTTGCCCTGTCCAATCTAAAATCATCATTCCTAACAGCAACGACAAAGGCAGGGCGCTCAGGCTAATAACAACAGTACGCCAATTCATTAAGAAAAGAATTAAAACAGCCGAAACAATAATGATGCCATCCCGCAAAGCATCTCTTACATTTTCTATTGAAGCTTCAATAAAATTTTCTTGACGAAACGTGACAGTAACTTTGACATCTTGAGGCAGACTGGGTTTAATTTCTTCCATTGCCGCTTCAACGGCCCTCGTGACTGTTGGCGTATCGGCAACAGGCTGTTTATTAACAACTACAATAATCGCCTTTTTGCCATTCAAACTAGCATCGCCGCGTTTGAGTGCTGCACCGATTTGCACGTCAGCCACTTGGTTTAGCAAGACTGGCGTACCATTTCTGGCTGTAATCGCAGATTGTTTTAATTGGTCGATGGATTCAATTCGCCCTACACCCCGAATTAATAATTCTTGGTCTGGAGTAGTTAAAAAGCCTCCAGGAGCATTGACATTTGCTTTTTGAACGGCTTCAGTAACTTCTTTTAAAGAAACATTAAATTCTTTCAGTTTGTTGATATCGACTAGCACTTGATACTGACGCTCGTCGCCGCCAAAAATTACAATTTGAGTCACGCCAGGGACAGCCAAGAGGCGGTTTTTTACTTGCCAATCAACAATCCGTCGCACCTCCATTAGTGGTGTGGTATCTGTCGTAAAGGCGTATTTGATGATGGCTCCGAGTGGAGAGTTGACGGGGGAAATTTGTGGGGTTTCTACGCCTTGAGGGAGTTGGTTTTGCGCTTGCTGCAACCGCTCTGTCACTAGCTGTCGGGCGCGATAAATTTCGGTGTCCCAGCCAAAAATTACCCTGACAACAGAAATGCCTACAGCAGAAGAAGAGCGGACAGTTTCGACACCGGGAGTGCCGTTAATAGCGCTTTCTATGGGTCGAGTAACGAGGGATTCGACTTCTTCTGGGGCTAAACCGGGGGCTTCGGTCTGAATTTCAACCTGGGGAGGTGCAAAGCTGGGGAAGACATCCAACGGCATTTGGGTGAGGACGCGAAAGCCCCAAAGCGTGATCAGAATGGAGGCAATAACCACCAACCAGCGTTGAGCGATCGACCACTTGACAATGGAGTTAAGCATATTTAATGAGTTCCGACTACTGTAGCTTTCCCCTTGCTTAGGCAGGGTTACAAAACTGCCTATTTTATTAGGATGACATCCTTAAATGAAATTAGGATGAAATTTTATTAGCTTATACTTTCCACCAATGCTCATTAAAGTTAAAAGTTAGTCCCCCCAGCATATTTGTCGCAATGGCAATGTGTGGCTCAATCCTAAATGCCAACATAGCAGGAATAGTTATTAGGGAAGTGCTACCGGAAATTACGCTAATAATGCTAGATGCTAAAAAAATTACCGTAAAAATTAATATTTGAAGGAAGGGCATAGCTATATCGTTATTCTCAGAAACTGGTGTAGTTTACTTAGACAGCAATATTTTCCCAAATTTCGCATATAAAGCTGGTAAAACTAACAGCGTTAATGCTGTGGAAGTAAACAAACCACCTAGCACTACAATTGACAGGGGTTGCAAAATTTCTTTTCCAGCACCTCCCTCAAATACTAACGGTGCTAATCCTAAAGCCGAGGTTAAAGCTGTCATTAAAATAGCATTAAGTCGTTCCATCGAACCTTTAACAATAACTTCCTTAAAAGGCATTCCCTCAGCAAACTTTGTATTGTAGTTATCGACTAATAGTAACCCATTGCGGGTAGCTACACCAAATAGGGTAACAAAACCAACTAAAGAAGCCACAGAAATTACTCCTCCAGTTAAAGCAACAGAAACAATTCCCCCTACCAATCCGATTGGTAAGTTAATCATAATCATGGCAGTTGAAGGAATAGACTTAACAGAGAGGTACATTAAGACTGTAATGACAACAAATGCTATCAAGCTAAAAATCAGAATATTTTGTGTAGCTCGTTCCTCCGCTTCAAATTGGCCTCCATACTGGATAAAGTAACCAAAAGGCACCTGCACATTTTGCTTGACTTTGGCTTGAATATCATTCACAACCGAGCGCAAATCTCTCCCTTTAGCATTAGCAGAAACTACAATCAACCGAGAAACATTCTCACGATTAATTGTATTGGGGCCTGTTCCATATTGAACAGTAGCAACTTGAGCCAGAGGAATTTTATTGCCCGTAGGAGTATCAACCAATAAGTTCTGAATTGTTTCGAGATTATTCCGGGCTTCAGGCTTCAACCACACGACTAAATCAAAAGTTTGTTGCCCTTCCAAAACTTGGGACACGACTTTTCCATTCAGAGAAGTTTCAATAATTTCAGATAATTCTCCTACATTTAGACCGTATCGACCAGCCGCTTGGCGATCAAACTTGACTTGAATCTGTTGGATAGGGATTTGAGGTTCAAGCTGCAAGTCTACAATTCCCTCAACCGTTTTCATTTGTTCTTCTACTTGGACACCGATTTGACGGAGTTGCTGCAAATCAGAACCAAAGATTTTAACTGCAATTTGACTCCTAACTCCTGACAAAACCTCATCCATGCGGTGAGAAATAAAACCACCGATATTAGGGGCTACTCCCGGTAATTTTGCCAACTCCGATCGCAGTACCTCCAGCGTTTTTGCGCGGTCTTTCATTCCCTTTTCACTAATACCCATATCGATATGTGCGAGGTTGACTCCCGCCGCATCAGCGTCTCCGGGAGCGCGTCCAGAACGTACCTGAACATAGTCAAATCTGGGATCTTTTTTGAGAGCATCTTCAATAGCAAACCCTGCACTATTTGTAGCATCAAGAGATACGCCGGGATAGAGGAGAATTGTATTCACCAATGTTTGCTCTTGAAACTCTGGTAAAAACACTCTTCCAAAAGAAGGAAGAATAATTAGAGCTGCTACCATAGCAGCGCTAGCTAAACCTAAGATAATTGTCGAATAACGCATCGAAAAAAGTAAGCAAACATTATAAATTCGCTTGGCATACCTTGGCAACCAGGGTTCTGTCGCCTTCATACGTTTAGTGGGGAGTAAGATTGCACACAATGCCGGAGATACGAGCAGTGATTCTAGACTAGAAATCACAACAACGACGAGATAAGTAATCCCCATCGGCGAAAAAATTCGACCTTCCACTCCAGGCAATGTAAAAATTGGCGAGAAGACAACGATGCCAATTACTGTCGCTCCTATTAGCGAATCCCGGACTTCATTGCTGCCATCAAAAATCACATCTAATATCGGACGAGGGTGAGCAGATAGTTTGTTTTCTCTTAAGTTGCGGTAAGTGTTTTCGGCATAGACAATTGCATCGTCAATTGCTGTACCAATTGCTACGGATAGCCCGCCCAACGTCATCGTATTTAAGCCAAAACCCATCCAGTGCATGAATAACAATGCGAATAGCCAAGTTAGAAAGAAATCTAGTAAAACTACAGCAAGGGTTCGCCAATTCATCAAAAATGGAATCAGGATAACAGCAACAATAATGCTGCCTTCAATTAAAGCTGATCTGACATTGGCAACCGAAGATTCAATATATTCTTCCTGACGAAACGTGACAGTAATTTTAATATCTTTGGGAAGTGCTTGTTGAACTTCTTTCATAGCAGCTTCTACCGCCTTCGTCACAGTGGGAGTGTCAGCACTGGGTTGTCTGTTCACCAAGACGATGACGGCTTTTTTACCGTTTAAACTACCGTCACCTCGCTTGATAGCTGCACCAATCTGGACATCTGCTATATCAGCAATTCGGACGGGCGTTCCCTGACGCGAAGTAATAGCAGAATATTTCAAATCTTCTAATGTTTCAATTCGCCCTACTCCTCGGATTAAGGTTTCTTGATCAGGGGTAATTAAATAGCCACCGGGAGCGTTAGCATTAGCTGCTTTTACTGCTGCGGTGACATCCTGCAATGAAAGATTAAAGGCTTTTAACTTGGCGGGATCTACTAATACTTGATACTGCCGTATATCGCCACCATAAGCTACTACTTGAGCTACACCGGGAACAGCTAAAAGGCGGTTAGTTACTTGCCAATCAACGATGCGTCGCACTTCCATTAAGGGAGTGGTTTCGGAGGTAAAAGCATAAGTGAGGATAGTGCCAACGGGAGAGGTTGTTGGAGAAAGTTGCGGGGTTTCGGCGGCTTCAGGCAGTTTACTAGCTGCTTGCTGCAATCGTTCTGTTACCAATTGGCGAGCTTGATAGATGTCGGTTTCCCAATCAAAGATAACTTTAACAACGGAAAGCCCTACAGCTGAGGAGGAGCGTACTGCTGTTACTCCTGGCGTTCCATTAATTGCACTTTCAATGGGTAATGTCACCAAAGATTCGATTTCTTCTGGTGCAAGTCCGGGTGCTTCTGTCTGAATTTCTACTTGAGGAGGTGCAAACGGCGGGAAGACATCCAGCTGCATTTGGGGAATGATGTAAATTGTCCACAGGGTAATGATGATGGTAGCCATAACAACTAACCATCTGCGATCGATTACCCATCTGAGAATAGTGCTGAACATCTGTAGGAAATTTCAGTTTATAGAAGTGGGTGCAAGCCAATCAATTTGCAGTTAAAACAGATCGCGCAATAACACGCACTTGCAAGAGCAAGTGCGTGTAATGAGTTAAAAGATTTCTACTTGTGACTCCTAACATCCGATTTTTGACTTGTGGTGTGGTGATGGTTATTCCTGTGTTCTGGGGATTCATCCGCAGCAATTACATTATCTGTAAAGACAAGATAATCCTTGTCTGATGAACCATCAGGAGAGTCTTCGGGTACGCGAGCAAGTCCTGCCACTGCTGGAACTAACAGAGGTTTGGTGCGACGGCCCAACCAGAAGGAACCGACGGAAATCGCCGCGACTCCTCCCCCAACAGGAATGACTAACCACCAGGGCAACAAAGAACCACTCTTGTTAGAATCAGTTGCTAGGGATGGTGTCTGTGCCGCATCGTGTGCTTCGTTAGTTTTAGCTTTGCTGCCACCTCGCAATGATTGAGCATAGAGTTGTGGCGCACGCTGGGTCACGATTGAATCTCCCTCAAATAAACCTGTTTTCACCTCTACCATGTCTCCAGAGGTTTGACCTAACGTAACTTCTACGGGTTGGAAAGCATTTCCATTTTGGACATAGACCAGTTTCTTACCATTGGCATCAACCACCGCTGAACTGGGAATGGATAAAATAGCTGTCGCTGTCCGGTCTGTGATTACTTCTAATTCAGCGAACAATCCTGGCTTAAGTTCTCCACTTGGATTATTCAATTCTGCTTGCACGGGTACTACTCGCGTTTCCTCATTCACCAATGAGCCAATGCGCGTAATTCTACCTTCAAAGCTACGATCGCCTAAAGAAGCAATTTTCACCCTTACTTGTTGACCGATTTGAACTTTATTTAGATCTTTTTCATAAATATTAGCGGTGGCAAAAACGCGGCTATCATTGACGATCGTCATTAGTTTACCACCTGCATCTTGGAATGATTGACCGAGAGTGACTTCTCGATCGGCAACTTTACCAGAAATGGGCGCTGTTACTGTTACCAATCCTTTGTCATTGGCTCTAGTTCCCAGTTGTTGCAGCCGCGTTTGATAAGTGGTGTTACTCAATTGGAGGCGGGATTTGGCTACCTCAACATCCGATTGGGCGCGTTTGAGTTGAGCTTCTGCTTCTAAAACTTCCCGGCGACTGTTAGCTTTGATGAGTTGCGCTTTAGCTTCTGCTAGTTTGCCTTCCGATTCTCGCAAATCTCGAAGTGGAAGTTCTACCTCAGCGCGTTTAACTTCCGTTTCAGCTTGGAGAACTTCCGGGCGGCTCATAGCTTTGGTGAGAGCAGCTTTAGCTTCTGCAAGGTGAGCTTGAGATTCCAACATTTGCCGTCGCGGAATTGCTCCTTTATCTGCTAATTCTTTATCTCGATCGTACTGTTCTTGTGCAACTGCCACCTCAGTTTCGGCTTGTGCGATAGTGGCTTCTGCTATTTGCAGTTGGCGTTGATAGTTTTCTTGAGCAACTTTCAATACTGCCTTGCGATCGACTAAAGCTTTATCTCGATCGTATTGTTTCTGTGCACTCTCTAGTTGAGTGCGGGCTTGTGCTATTTCACTATTAGATATTTTTTGTTGGCGATCGAGATTTTCTTGAGCTAGTTTTAAGTCGGCTTGAGCTTTTTGCAAATCTGCTTTTGCTTCGGCTTGTTTTTCTTGGGAATTAACCCGCATCTCCACTAATTCCGGTGCAGAAATGACAGCGACAGGTTGACCCAATTTTACATAACTACCTGGTTCTATCAACAACTCAACTACTTTCCCTGGAATTGGTGCTGTTACCTCTACTTTTTGGCTGGGTAAAGTTTCAATTTGCCCGGTAGTTTTAATGCCAATTCCTAACTGCTGCGACTTAGCTGGCTCTACCTGAATTCCCAACCTTTTGGCAGTTTCTGCATCCACTTGAATTGAATCAGGAACAGTCGTTGCTTCAGTTCCTCCTTGAAATTCATCTCCATGTCCCCCGTGGGCTAAAACGGCAGTAGGAGTCGCCAGTAATATTAGGCTCAGGATTGTCCCAGAAACACAGAGTCTTGCTGTTAATCGTTGAAAACGGTAAGAGTTGGGTATCATTGGGAATATCCTTGAGTATAGCGAGGAAGCAGAATTTTTGGGGACGGCATTTGTACAAAGTAAAGGGGTAGCTAGTCCGCGCCACTGGAGCAAGTGTGTTACAGAGCCTATAAAACTCTTATTGTCTAGTTTTTCATAAAGAAATGAAATCTCGATGAAATCTCAATTAAGACTCCTGGCATTGCGTACCTGAAAAGGTCAGAATCGTCCTGATGCAATTATTGAAAAAATTTACTTTTTATACCAAGCTTGTCGCCACTGTTTCATTTGTTCAATTTCTGCCTTTTGTGAAGTGATAATATTTTGAGCTAGTTGCTTAATTTCCGGATGCTTAGACTTACTCAGTGCATCTTGCGCCATCGTTATTGCTCCTTCATGGTGCGGTATCATTGCATTGATAAACCGCAAATCGAACTCAGCATCGGCAGATCCCAAGTTCATATCCATCATCATGTTTTTCATCTGCTCTTGAGACATTGCAGATGTATGGCCTGCGTGAGGGTCATAGGCTACGGCGGTAGTGCTAGCCTGGGGATACCATACCTTCCGCCACTGTTTCAACTGATTAATCTCTTTATTTTGAGCTTTGATAATGTCGTCTGCCAGCTTCTTGATTTCAGGGCGTTGAGATTTCTGCTGGGCTTCTTTTGCCATCATCACTGCCCCCTGATGGTGTGGGGTCATGGCATCGATGAACCGCAAATCATATTCAGCATCGGCAGGGCCTAAGTTCATTGCCATGCTATGGTTCATACCGCTGCTATGCTCCGTGTCCTGCTTGCTACTAGCATTGGTGGCAGCAGGAGTGCTTGGGACTTGAACTTGGTTTCGAGAGGGAGTCGAACAAGCTGCAAGGATTGCACTAAAAGAGGCGATCGCAAACACCAAAAAACCTGTTCTGGGTGAAATGGGTTGTATATACTTTGGATTCATCTTCGGCTGATAGTTTTTTCTCATTACTAGCTCTTTAGTTAAATGGAAAGTTAAACGCGATAATTAGCACTTAATAGTTGGTTAGAAAAATTACAGGTTTTTAGCGGCGAAAAGAAAACGCTACTTATGTACCAGGGTTTCATACCAAAATGAAATTAGGATGAAATTCCTATTCGACCTTCCCAAAGCCATAGCTATTCTGGTTTTCGATAACCCAACATCTGGCGGCGGGCAAAATAAAGCACCAAGGGTGGTAAGATTATCCACTGAAGTACGGCTAACCAACTCATGCCAAGACCAGGTACTGCTAAAACCGGAACGCCATAAGCCTTGGTAACATTCACTCGATATGTTTCTAGAACAAGTGTGATACCCAAACCTACACCAGTAAAAAGCAACGTTAACTTCCAGGTTGGGTTAAGTATCCAGTAACGAGAACGAACTAACCAGCTAACCACCCAACCCCCGATCAATATGATTACACCATCTCCGAACGAACAGTGGGTAAGGTCGTTAATTTTGTCTGCTAAAGTCGGCTTTCCATAAAACTCGTAATAAGGGGATTGCCAAACTTCATAAACAAAGTTGAGAAGAAAAGCAAATAAAAATAAATTTGGTTCTGGCGTGGCTAGGATGCGAATTACCCACTTGGAGATAGGCTTGCTAGTCATAATGAAAATTTTTTTTGCTGCCTCAATAGTATCCATTTTTCAATGGGATGTTATTTCTCTGCATTCGGAAAAAATATTAATACCAGAGAGTAATTGTTCTAAGTCAACTTGTAAAAATAGTAACTGTTCAATTTGATAGTCAATTGCCATAATTTTATCTTTCAACTCCTTTTTAATTTTTGGGCAAGGGAAGCCAGGTTTATCGTATTCCTGAAGTAAGTCTCTGATTTCTTCTAGACTAAGCCCAATATTTTGAGCACGTTTGATAAACGCAAGACGGTACAAAACTTCCGATGAAAATTGGCGAAAACCTCCCTTAGTTCGCCCTGAAGATTTCAGTAAACCAAGCTCATCATAATACCGAATTGTTTTTATTGGTAGACCACTTTGCTCTGCAACTTCACCAATAAAGAGTAGTCTTTGGTTAGAAACTAACATGATATTTTCTCCCATGAATAGACAAATGTGTTGCTTTTGAACATTAAACATTGATGAACACCTAAATTAGAAAGCGAAGTTTCTCTGGTTACATAACATGAATTAAGCCAGAGAAATGACAAAATACTAAGCAAGCTACAAACATGAATGTCATTTCAACACTTTTGTGAACTAACTGCTGCCAAACCCGAGTTTTTTCGGGATTTGGTTCGTCGAAAAGCTTTAAGTATTGTCTGTTCATAGGTCTTTTCCCGTGAAGTTTTTGTTGGCATAAATTACTTAATGGCAAAAGCATTCAAGTTTATAATGTAGTGCGTTTCCAACGTGGAAAAAAAGCAGGTGTATTCTCGGCATAACGGGCATATTCCTCGCTAAATTCTGCTCGTACTTCACGCTCCTCTTGGAAAGCTAGCTTTGTATACATCCACACCAGCACCGGGAACATTAGCAACGTTAGGATTGTAGGCCACTGAAGCAAGAACCCCAGCATAATGGTTATGAATGCAACGTATTGAGGATGGCGTACCCAGGCGTAAAGTCCAGATGTTGCTAAAGTATGGCTGCGCTGAGCCTTGTAAAGCACCTCCCAAGCTGAACTCAGCAAGATGAATCCACCGAAAATGAATAGGTTGCTGAGGATATGCAGTGGGTCAAAATGGGGATTACCTTTGAGTCCCAAGAGGGTATGCCACAGGTGTCCGGTGTCGTGGGAGAGAAGGTCAAGACCAGGATAGCGGCTTTGTAACCATCCTGAGAGTAGGTAGATGGTCAATGGAAAGCCGTACATTTCCGTAAACAGTGCCACTATAAAGGCAGAAAAAGCGCTGAACGATCGCCAATCACGGGGGCTTTTTGGCTTAGTAAAGCTGAAGGCGAAAATGATAAATACTAGAGAGTTAATTATTACTAAAAGCCAGAGACCATAAGCAGGGGGGGTATTCATCTTTAACTCCTATTTTTTAGAGGGATAGCTCTGATAGCATTGGCGAGATGAAGTTGAGTGCTGAATCATAAGTTGAGTCCTAGCCTTCAGCACTCAGCACTTGTTTTTTAGCGAGGCGATTGGTCATCTTGATTGCCACCATGTCCACCGTGTCCGCTATGCCCACCGTGCATAAATAGGTGCATTAATGGACAGAGTAGGAACAATAAGTAAGGCAAGATTGGAATCAGATGTGCTATGTGTTCAGTAATCAGGAAGAAAGCGGCAATACCCAGGAAGACATACAAGGCAACTTTAGCTGGGCTTAGCCAGCCCCCACCAGAGCCAGAACGATGATGTTTGTGAACCATAAAAGCCTCTTGTGAAAAGTAATTTTTGTGTGGCTTGAATTACGTCGATACAATCAGAAAACTATCGGAACCAAGTTTGATTCCATTGGCGCATTTGCTCAATTTCAATGCTTTGACTCTGGATAATATTTTTCGCCAGATTGCGAATTTCTGGGCGATCGCTATCCAGCACCATCCCAGCCATCATCACCGCCATTTTGTGATGGGGAATCATCTGTCCAATAAACGCTTTGTCAAAGTCAGGAGCATTTTTTAGAGCGTCTAAATCCGTCCCCATCATGTTCATGCTCATCATGCCTGTACCGGATTTCATGTTCATACCCATCATTTCCATACAGGCATTCATAGGCATTTGTTGGTTCTCCCCGCGAGCCATGCTTGTACCAGACTGTATGGACATCATTTCCATTCCAGATGAAGCAGGTATCTCAGTGCCATACCACTGTTTATACCAGGTTTTCATCTGCTCGATTTCTCGGTTTTGGTCAGTTTTGATTGCTTGGGCTAGCTTTTTAATTTCCAGGCGATTGGTTTTACTAAGGGCAAGGTTTGCCATATTTATTGCTCCTTGATGGTGAGGAATCATCATCTCGATAAAGTGGAGATCGGCTTGTTGAGGATTCATCATCCCCATTGCGGCAGGAGCAACATTTGGAGAGCTATTAGGGTGGTGAGTATTGTGTTCGGAAGTAGGTGGCTGAGTTTGTGTTTGAGTTGGATTTTGTACTAAAACTTGCGTCTGAGCCTGTGTGTGGTTGAAGGTTGAAATCCATATTAGAAAGGCAGCACTACTTCCGGCTAAAACGCTACCGTAAATCAAAGCTCTTCTGTCCATAATTACACCTCGTTTTTATTTGCTAGTTAAAATGGATTTTTGTACTTCCACCACACCCCGAACCATTTTCATGCCACAGGTAATTGGATACTCTCCAATTTTTTGCGGTGTGAATACAACGGATGTTGTTTCGTTGAGCGGTAAATTTGCTGTAATGCCAAAGTCTGGTAATAAAATTTGGCTTAAGCAAGTGCTGGAATCCTTGCGGTAAAATTTCAGTCGTACTGGTTTTCCAGCTTCAACAGCAATTCGTGCTGGTTTATAACCTCCTTCAACAGTGATAGTTACTTCTTGAACGTCGTCAAATACCTGAACAGGCTGAGTTTTTGTTTTTTCTTTGCTTGCTGGATCTAGCACGGTTGCTGTTGCTAGGTGTGGCTGCATAAATCCAGCAGAAACAGGTTTGGAATTATTAACAGATTCTTCATGAACTGCCACGATTCCCCGATACATTCTCATCCCACAAGTAAATTGATACTCACCTGGCTTTTGGGGAATAAATTGCACTGAAGTTGTTTTCTTAAGGGGTAATTTGGCAGCAATACCAAAATCAGGTAAGAGGATTTCTTCTAAACAACTATTAGAGTCTTGCCGGAAGAAATTGAGCCGCACGGGTTGACCTGCTTGCACAACTATGTAGTCTGGTTGGTAGCCACCATCGACGGTAATGGTAAGTTCCTGTACACCCTCTTGAAGAGCTGCTTGCTGCACTTTCCGCTTTTTGAAGAGAAACCACCAAAGTTCTGCACCAACTAAAGCGGCACCGCCCAGCGTTACTGCTAGTTTCAGGCTAAATGGTTGCTCGATCCGCCGAAATTCATTGGTTTGGTTAACTGGCATCTCAGAAGCTGTTGCACCCGATGCTATTCCTAATAATAAACCTAGAGTTATAACACTGTTCAAAAATGTGCTTCTCATGTTCACTTTACCTCCTCCCAAGTTTTGCCGCGGTCCTGAGATTGAAAGATTAAATTTTTGTCATTGGCTGCGTAAATAATGCGGGGATTGATAATTGGAATAGCCAGTTTCAGAATTACTCCTTGAGTACCAGTTCCCAATGGTTCCCAAGTTTTGCCACTGTCTAAACTGCGATATAGACCTGGTGATGATTTCAGGAATCGATACCCATACATCACAATGTGGCTGGCTGACTCCTCGACTAAGGCAATCGCAATAACCGGAGCATCACGAGTATTGGGAACTAGCGTCCAGTTATCTCCACCGTTCGTACTTTCGTACAGCCCCCCACGAGTCGCTGCATAAACGCGGTTCGGTTGCCCCGGATAACCTACCAGTTCGATTGGGGCAGCCTTTAAACCCTCAGCTTTCTTTGGCGTCCAAGTTTTTCCAGCATCTTTTGAAGCAAATAACCCTCTTTTCCCAGAAACTGCCCAGCCGTAGAGGATATCTTCTCCATGTGGATGTTCGCGGGAAGCGATTCCTAAAGCATGAAAGTCTACCCCTGGCATAGAAACAAGTTGCCAATCTTGCCCTTGATTTTCGCTAATCTGAAAACCCAGGTTGCCCCCTGTGGGCGGGTGTCCGCTAGCATAAAAGCGTTGATTATTGGTTGGATCGATCGTGAAACCCATGTAATCCGCTCGTTGTTTACCAATCCAGAACCACTCACCTGTTGAGGAACGCTGAAGTAGCCCGTTGTGGGTTGCTACCCAGAGAATCTTAGGGTTGTGCGAATCTACAGCTAGTCCGTGAATGTGGTTGTTTTCTCGCCAATTTTCTGAGACTTTAGTGAAGGTAACTGGTGAATTGGAAGTGATAGAATTCGCGTTTGTGTCGTTTTTAGCTGCTACTGTGGGTATCTCGCGGCTTTCTGAATTACCAACCGTTGGGTTAGGCTTAGTTGACGAACAACTGACGAGGACTAGACTTGTTATTGCAGCTATAAAGGTGAAGAGGATGGATTTGGAGAACTTGTATCGTTTCATGATTATCTTCTATTTAATCATCGACTCAGTTCTGGTTGGAACTGTCGCAAGCGCAAAGCATTGGTGACTACAGAAACAGAACTAAATGCCATTGCTGCCCCAGCGATAATTGGGTTGAGTAACCAGCCAAAGAAGGGGAATAAAATTCCAGCAGCTAGGGGAATGCCAGCGACGTTGTAGGCAAAGGCAAACAAGAGATTCTGGCGAATGTTCCGCATAGTCGCACGACTGAGTTTGATGGCAGTAACGATGCCTTGAAGATCGCCGGAAATGAGGGTAATGTCGCTGGCTGCGATCGCAACATCTGTTCCCGTCCCAATTGCCAAACCTACGTCTGCCTGAGCTAAGGCAGGTGCATCGTTGATCCCATCCCCCACCATTGCAACAACTTTGCCTTCAGCTTGCAGCTTCTTCACGGTGTCAGCTTTTTGGTCGGGGCGTACTTCTGCCAAAACGCGCCTAATCCCGACTTGCTGCGCGATCGCTTCTGCTGTACGCCGATTATCCCCGGTGAGCATTACCACCTCTAACCCCATTCTTTGCATGGCTCTAATGGCAGGGGGTGAAGACGGTTTGATGGTGTCTGCAATACCGATGAGTCCCTGCACTTGCTTGTTAACTGCTATGAATACGGCGGTTTTACCTGCGTCTTCCCAAGCAACTTTTTGTGGGTGCAGGGGCAGCGTTTCAATCCCCAACTCATCCATCCAACGTTGAGTCCCGATTTGTACCGATCGACCTTCAACAATGCCTTGGACACCACTGCCTGCAATAGCTTCAAACTTTTCTGCTTCCGGTAAAGCTTTGAGTCCACTCTGAGACTCGGCATAGGTGACCACGGCTTCTGCTAGAGGGTGTTCTGAGTTGCGCTCAACTGCCCCCGCTAGTTGCAACAAGGTTAGTGGCTCAATCGCCCAAGCTTGGTTATCGTCTCGATCCATCTCCAGCATAGTGGCAAAGTCTGTTACCCCTGGTTTTCCTTGGGTAATAGTACCCGTTTTATCTAAAACAATGGTTTGAATTTGATGGGCAAGTTGCAGACTATCTGCCCCTTTAATCAAAATGCCATTTTCCGCGCCTTTACCGATACCGACTGTAACGGATGTGGGGGTAGCCAAACCCAAAGCACAGGGACACGCGATAATCAGAACGCCCACCATCGTAATCATGGCTAGGGTGATGTTCCCCATAAAGTCAAACCAGAGGACAAAGGTTGCGATCGCCAGACCAATTACCGCAGGTACAAACCATCCAGTCACTTGGTCTGCCAGCTTTTGAATGGGTGCTTTTGACCCCTGTGCTTGCTGCACCAGTTTGACAATTTGAGCCAACGCCGTGTCTTTACCAACCCGCGTTGCTTGAAAGCGGAAGCTGCCAGTTTTGTTGATAGTGGCTCCAATCACGTCATCTCCAGGTTGTTTGGTGATGGGGATGCTCTCACCTGTAATCATGGACTCATCTACTGCCGATGACCCTGCAATCACCTCACCATCAACCGGAATTTTCTCTCCAGGACGCACCACCACTATATCTCCCACCACAACCTCAGCAATGGGAATGTCTATCTCTTTGCCAGCGCGAACCACCCGTGCTGTTTTCGCCTGCAACCCCATCAATTTGCGGATGGCTTCTGATGTTTCGCCCTTAGCCCGGTTCTCCAGAAAGCGACCTACCAGTGTCAGGGTAATGATTACAGCCGAGGCTTCAAAGTAAATCTCTGGCTTTAGCCCTTGAGATAGGAAGAATCCAGGATTTACCGTAGTCCAGACGGAATAGAAGTAGGCGATCGTAGTCCCCAAAGCAATCAGGGTGTTCATGTCGGCAGTACGGTGCCGAAACGCCGAAATTGCTCCTTGATAAAAGGATTGACCCACCCAAAACTGAACGGGGAAAGCAAGGATTAACTGTACCCAAGGAATCGCTAACCATTGAAGAAGCTCTGGCAATGGCATTCCTATATGTTCAAGCGTACCAATTATCAGTAAAACGCTTAATATCCCACCAACAATCACCTTACGCTTAAGGTCTTGCTGTTCGGCTTTGCGAACAGTTCTCTCCGTATCGTCTTCTTCCTCCCCTGGTTCGGAGATAGGGTGAGCAGAGTAACCGACTTCACTCACCGCATGGGTGATTTGGTCGGAATTTGTTTGCTTGGCATCATAGGTGACACTGGCTTGTTCTATTCCAAAATTTACATTGCAATTAATGACGCCAGGAACAGATTGGATGGCTTGCTCAATTGTGCTTGCACAAGACGCACAACTCATGCCTTTCAATCGCAAATGCAATGTTTCCATCACTGACTCCTCTTACTAGAAAGAGCGGGAAAAAATTTAAATCGGTTGGATTGAAAAACTTCCTCTACAAACTAGATAACTCAATCACTTCCTACTAACTAAGATATAGTCTCCCCCTAACTGGAGAGACAATAATATGCAATAAAAGTTAACTGGCATATCTAAATTTTCTCAGGCGTTAAAAAGAAAAATCATCAATATTCCCATTATTTCATAAAGAAATGAAATCAGGATGAAATTATTAGCTCTTATTAACTGAGGCAACATACAACAAGAAAATAAAAATAAGATGAAATCACAATTCCCACTGGTAATAAATCATCCTTATTTCCTAACTGATATATATGAGAGCCCCTAAGAGACAGCGGTGCCTGTTGTGCAAGCTGTCCAGTTCTCATTTTTAGAGAAGCTCAAAAATTTTTCTCTTTACCCCTTGATTCTCCAGTCGGCTGGACAGTTAAAGATAGGATTAACCGCTCAAAGGAAAGGAGAAGTTCAACCATGAAACTACAGTTAAAAGTTCCCAATATGGCTTGTTCAGCTTGCGGAGAAAAGATTACCAAGGCTATCAAAACCTTAGACCCAGCCGCAAACGTCCAGGCAGATTCAAAAACCAAACTGGTCAATATTGAAACTCAAGCATCTGAAGCAGCCGTTACAGAGGCAATTACATCTGCTGGTTATACAGTTGCCTGTCACTAATATTGAAGAAAAAAAAGGAAGTAAGGTAATGGAAAACGCAAATTTAAAACTGCGGGGTATGAGTTGTGCTTCCTGTGCAAATGCGATCGAGGACGCAATTCTCTCTGTTACTGGTGTGGAAGCGTGTAACGTCAACTTCGGTGCAGAACAAGCATCTGTTACTTATGACCCGAAACAAACCAATTTGGATGCAATTCAGGATGCAGTTGATGCCGCCGGATATGTTGCTCAACCAATAAAATCGCACGATTTGTTAGTTAGAGATGATGATGTCGAACGGCAAGAAAGACAAGCCGAAACTCGACAGTTACTCAACAAAGTTTGGTTTGGTGGCATAATTAGCGCCATTCTAGTAGTTGGCTCTCTGCCAATGATGACAGGATTATCAATTCCTTTCATCCCAATGTGGTTGCACAATCCCTGGCTGCAATTAATATTAACTACACCTGTACAATTTTGGTGCGGTCGTAGCTTCTATATTAATGCTTGGAAAGCCTTAAAGCGTCATGCCGCCACGATGGATACCTTAGTCGCAGTTGGTACGGGTGCTGCTTATTTCTATTCCATCTTTGCCACATTATTCCCAACATTTTTTACTAACTAATCAGGGATTGGCAGCAGATGTGTATTATGAAGCGGCTGCGGTGATTATTACGCTGATTTTGTTAGGCAAATTGTTGGAGAATCGCGCCAAAGGACAAACCTCGGAAGCCATTCGCAAACTGATGGGATTGCAAGCGAAAACCGCCAGAGTAATTCGCAACGGAAAAGAAGTAGATGTTCCGATTGCCGAAGTAGTTTTAGGCGATGTAATCTTGGTGCGTCCCGGTGAAAAAATTCCTGTCGATGGTGAGATTATTGATGGCTCATCAACCATAGATGAAGCAATGGTGACAGGTGAAAGTTTACCTGTGAAAAAGCAACCCGGTGATGAAGTGATTGGAGCTACTATTAATAAAACAGGTAGCTTTAAATTCCGGGCTACGCGAGTTGGAAAGGACACTTTTTTAGCACAAATCGTGCAATTAGTCCAACAAGCACAAGGTTCCAAAGCACCAATTCAGAGATTGGCAGATCAAATTACAGGATGGTTTGTTCCAGTGGTGATTGCGATCGCGATCGCAACTTTCATCCTCTGGTATAACATCATGGGAAATGTAACGATGGCATTGATTACAACTGTCGGTGTTTTAATTATCGCTTGTCCTTGTGCTTTGGGTTTAGCAACACCAACTTCCATCATGGTGGGAACTGGAAAAGGAGCAGAAAACGGCATTTTAATTAAAGGTGCAGAAAGCTTGGAATTAGCGCATAAATTACAAGCGATCGTTCTCGATAAAACAGGCACGATTACCCAAGGAAAGCCAACTGTTACCCATTTCCTAACCATTAACGGTACAGCTAATCGCAATGAATTAAAACTTTTGCAGTTAGCCGCATCTATAGAAAGAAATTCGGAACATCCTCTAGCCGAAGCTGTTGTGCAATATGCTCAATCTCAAGGTGTAAACTTAATAGATGCTCAAGAATTTGAAGCGATCGCAGGCAGTGGCGTACAAGGCTTTGTTTCCGCTCAATGGGTACAAATTGGTACGCACCGTTGGATGACAGAATTGGGAATTGATACCCATAAATTAGAACAAGATTGGGAGCGCTTGGAATATCTCGGTAAAACAGTAATTTGGCTGGCAGTTGATGACGAAATAGCAGGAATTATGGCTATCTCTGATGCCGTCAAACCTTCTTCTGCTAATGCAATTCGGCTCTTGCAAAAGATGGGATTAGAAGTAGTGATGCTAACAGGTGATAACCGTCGCACGGCTGAAGTAATAGCGCAAGAAGTTGGTATCAAACGAGTAATTGCAGAAGTTCGTCCCGACCAAAAAGCGGCTCAAGTTGAAAATATTCAGGCAGAAGGAAAAATTGTGGCAATGGTGGGAGATGGTATTAATGATGCGCCTGCATTGGCTCAAGCAGATGTCGGAATGGCAATTGGCACCGGAACAGATGTAGCCATTGCTGCTAGCGATATCACTCTAATTTCTGGTGACTTACACGGCATTGTTACCGCGATTCAATTGTCGCGTTCCACGATGCAAAACATCAAACAAAATTTGTTTTTCGCTTTTATTTACAACGTGGCAGGTATTCCGATCGCAGCAGGTATTCTCTTCCCAATTTTTGGATGGCTTCTCAATCCGATTATTGCTGGTGCAGCAATGGCATTTAGTTCGGTTTCTGTGATCGCAAATGCGTTGCGTCTTCGTAATTTCCGAACCAAATTAGCTGGTTAATTTCATTTTACTTTAGAGGCAACCATGATGAAAGATAAACTAACATTTTGGGGAACATTAGTAGGATTTGGTTTTCTGCTTGGGGTAATTTCCGGCTCGATTCTAGGAGTATTAGCTTAATCAATCCCTAGATGCTGATGAATCAAGATAAATAGTGGGTTTTAGCCAATAAGAAAGAAATTGAGATTTGTGCAAAACCCGCTACCCCGCTCTTACTTCAATCATCTTTTCTTGATTAATTTTACGGAGGTTTTCCCATGTTAAACAAAACAGTAATTATCGGTGGAATTGCGAGTTTAGGTGTTGTGTTAGGAATGGGATTTGGTGATGCTATTGCACAAACTACCCATGAAGCGCACTCAACTCAAACAGAACAAACAAATCAGTTCCGTGCTATTGAACAACCTTTAAGTAATAAGGTTTTAGTTACTCTGGCTGGACTCGGATTAATTAGTTTAGAACTTTGGTGGTTTCTTTTGAGCAAACCTAAATCGAAGAAAGCAACTGCAAGTGGAGGAATTCAAGAAGTAACTGTTACTGTTGATGGTGGTTATGAACCCAGCCGCATTGTCGTGCAAGCAGGTCAACCTGTGCGTTTTAACTTTCATCGTCAAGACCCTAGCAGTTGTTTGGAACAAGTATTAATTCCTGATTTTCATATCGCAGCAGATTTGCCAGTTAATGCGGTAACTTCTGTAGAATTTACACCCACTAAAGCAGGGATTTATCTCTTTACCTGTGGAATGAATATGTTTCGCGGCCAAATCATTGTAGAAGATGAACAACGTGAATCAAAAGCAAAAAATGAGCCAATATCGTTCATTTCAACAAATCAGCGTGAGACAGTAATGGAAGCTAAAACAATGCAAATTAATCCAAATCTTGACCAAGAAATTCAGAAAGTAACTATCATTGTTGACAAAGGTTACGAGCCAAATCATCTGGTGCTTAAAGCAGGGAAACCCGTCCAACTTAATTTTTTACGCGAAAATCCCAGTGGATGTTTAGCCAAAGTTCTGATTCCAGATTTCGATATTGCTACCGATTTACCGTTGCATCAAATTACAACGATCGAATTTACTCCCTTTGAAGAGGGAGAACACACTTTTAGCTGTGGCATGAATATGGTTCGAGGCATCATAAAAGTGCAAGCAGCTAACGCATATCAACCTGATGAAAGGGCTGCTCAAGCTTTAAATAACTAACAGCCAAAGTATCAAGCCTTGGCAACTCAAGGTGAATATGGGGTGTACTACGCCACTAAACTGCGGGGCGCATCCAATGCCAAAGCTAAACGGGAGTTAGGTTTTCAACCGCGATCGCTTGAATGGTTTGTCTAAGCACCTGCTATACAGTAGTTAATGCGATCATCAGCCAGTCTCAAAAAAATTTTCTGACTCCTCTTGACTCTCCAGTTAACTGGAGAGTCTATCCTAAATTTAGGTTAGATCGAGTAGAGGAAATCAGTATGTTAGTCCAAGAAAAACAAAAACTCATTGGTTCAGTTGCCAAAGAAAGCGGTGTACCGATCAAAACCATTCGCTACTATGAAGAACTTGGTTTACTCAAAGCATCAGGCAGAACCGAAGGGAAATATAGATTGTTTACTTCTGATGTTTTGACTCGCCTAAGCTTTATCAAACGCGCTCAAAGCTTGGGATTAAGTTTATCAGAAATTCGAGAATTATTGGCAGTTCACGACCAAGGAAATTTGCCGTGCGAACATACCAAAGTTAAGCTGCAAGATAAGTTAGTAAGCATTGACGAACAAATTCATCAACTTTTCATTCTGAAACAACAGTTAGAAGGGCTACTTGCTGGCTCGGACACTTTATCTGATAAAGTAGAAACAATAATTTGTCCTCTGATCGAACAAGCTTATGCGTAAGTTATAACTAATTTGTCAATTTATTATTTAGCAGCAGATCGACTTATATTTGATAAGTCGATCTGCTGCTTTTGCCTTAAAAGCTATATTTACTCTGAAATTAAAAAACAAAAAATTTTGATTTACCTCTTGACTGTCCAGCCAAATGGAGAATTTAGACTAATTTTAGTTGAACAAATACAACGTAAATTAGGAGTTCGATCGTGAAGAGATTAATCATTGGAACTTTGTCTTTCTTATTTTTGTCTGCTGTGATTACACCTACAGTCGAAGCGCAAACACAACCAATACATTCAGTACCCTCTAGTCACGCTTCAGACAATGTGAAAAAGCTTACTCCATTTGAACTTGTAAGTATGGCGCGACAAGGTTTTTTTACCGAACAAGGTATTCCCGGTTCTGCGGAACTTATTTCTGCTCATCATACGGGAAAGTTGAGTGCAGAACAATTAGTTCAAGCAGCGATAAGGGCAGATAAATTATCACCGCATTTCTTAAAAGATCGAAATTACTTAAATGCTGTCGATTCTCAATTAAGGACGCTGACAATTCGTTAAGAATTTTCTAGTTTCAATGCTTTAGAAGTTACGCATAATCTTACTGCTGTCCGTACTAGCAAAGCGTAACTTCTGAGCTTCTCACATTTAGTTCGATCGTCTAAATTCCCTTTCTTATCTGTGTTTATCTGTCTACCCTATGCGTTAAGCGCAAGGTGCAGGCTTCGCCACCGGAAAGTTATTGCCTACATCTCTGGTAAAAATTTAACCTTTGATTCACACAGACCATTTTTTTTGAAGTACAGCACTTCATCAGGAGAAGAATATGAAAAGTGAAAAAACAAGGCATTCAAAACAACTTCTTTTAGCAGGTATAGTGACAATTTTCGGATTAATACTTCCCTCTACTGTTAGAGCGGAAACTACGTTCAACCATCAACAAGATAACGGCCAAAATCATCAAGGACATCATCCAAATGGGACTGATAATTCAACAGCACCAGAGCCATCTGCTCATACCCAGATACTACCGCCTTTACCACCTAAATTGCCAAGTTGGATTGACAATAAGGATAGAAACCATATTTATCGCCAGCGCGGTGTCTATAACGATGCTATTTACAACATAAAAGCGCTGGCACGAGATTTAAATGCCGTCGCTGTAGGTCACGCAATGGCTTACGAAGATCTCGTAACTGGAAAAGCAAACCGATTGGAAACCCAGACATTCGATCGCATTAATTGGGTGCTAAAAAATCCGCCACGCTTCATGCCTGATGAAGCTAACATTTCGCCGACTTTTGGCCGCAAATATGGAGTTTTAGAACAAATTTTTGACTGGACGCACATTTTGCACGCACAAACCGTAGATGTGCTAGCAAGTCCGAAATTGACAGACAGCGAAAAAGAAGCAGAAATCGATCGCTTATATCGCTTCTACGTCGAAACTGTACCTTATGCTATCACTGATTTGCCGATGAATATGGGCTACCTGGATTCCCAGCCCTACTCTAAAGCATTCCGCCAGAAGTATCCGAAAGTGAACGGTTTGTTTTGGGGCTACCACTGGCTGCAAGGCACGATGTATGACACCCTCTACAGCCAAACCCTCGCACAACAGCGTGCTGCTTACATATTAGTTGGTAAACGATATCACGAAACAGAATTGTATCGGACCGATCGACCTTTTATGCCAATGTTTGCTGAGGTTAGCCCGCGTTTTGCAGCACGTTTCCCTTATATCTCAAATGTTTTCGATAACTTGCATATGCTGCACGATATGGTTAATGACATTTTGGCTTCTGATTGGATGACGGAAAAGCAAAAGGAAGAACAGATTAAACGGGCTATATGGATGGTATCGGCAGAGACTCACAAAAGCATGAAACCAGGTAAGCAATATGGCACTGATGGTTTGCACGATCATCGCTTTATGCCTGGAATGCCTGGTATGGGAATGATGCCGGAAGGTTTGATTAATCATCATCATGGCGAGCGTAACTCAACTCCGGCTTCTAACCATACAGGTCACTAATTCTCACTGGCTTCACTATCAGAAAATATCGGGGAATATTTGAGATGAAATTAATAACTAAACAGGCAATTGCCGCATTCTGCATAACTGCATTGATGATGTCGGGAACTACCAAAGCAAGGGCTGGCGATCACAATAATATTGATGCTAACCGTCCTCTATCTTTTGATGATGCTGAATCGATCGGCTATCGCGAACAGGCGATCGAAATGGGTGCTTCGCTGCTTTTACCTCGCGATGGTGATGTGGGAGGCGAGTTAGAAATCGAGTATGTCTACGGTTTTGCACGCAATACACACTTCCATATCGGTATTAACCCTAGTATTGGGGGTAGCGCCGATACAAAAGATACTCGCTTCGACCCAGGTAATGTATCGGTGGGTATATTTCATAATTTCAACCGCGAATACAATAACACCCCTGCTTTCGCTGTGCGTGCGGATGCACACTTACCGACCGGACGGGATGCGAGTGGTGTAGATTTACGATTGCGCGGTATTGCTAGTAAAACGGTTGGACAATACGATCGCCTGCACCTAAACCTTGATTTGAATGTGAAAATAGATGCTGATAGCGATGAGCGAGCGTTCGTACCGGGTGTGGTTTTAGGCTATTCCAGACCGTTGGGCTACCCGCGCCGCTTCGATCGCACTTTTGTGGCGGAAGTAGGGGTGCGTGGGGGCGAGCATAAAGGAGATGGTGCGATCGCATCGGCTGGTGTGGGACTGCGCCAACAGGTAGGCTATCAGAGTGTAGTTGACATCGGTTTGCAAACTGATTTTGCTGGTGATGAAGGCGATCGCAGCCAATTACGCCTCACCGCAGGCTACTCATTTTCTTTTTGATTTCTACACTCTAGTCGTCTCTATAGATGTATTACCTTTGTAGACTTAGGGATTAGCTGTGTTAGCGCCTGGGGATAACTTTACAAAGTTTCCCCAGTTGTTTATATCAATAAGCTAAAAATTGAAACGGCCTTAAAGCTTCCAGTTCAAGCAGCTTTAAAAATTAAGGAACTTACTTCGCAATTTCATTCAAATTTCATTCGTTTCTATAAAAATAGTAAGTAGGTAATTCCTAAATTATCTTAACCCTTTCGGTTTCTAAACAAAGAATTTTTATTCAGAAAAATGTTGCCATGCAAATTCACCTAAAAACTCTGACCTCATTTTCCGTCCGTTTACTGAATGGAGCTATGATTGGATGCTTCTTTATCCTATATGCTCCCTTATTATTTTATTGGTATGACGGCTGGCTCAACAAAACTATTGGCATAGAACACGAATATTTCAGTCACGGTGTAATTGGTTTGCCTTTTGCCGCTTATATTAGCTGGATGAAGCGGAAACAGTGGCAAAAACTGCCTGATTCGTTTAATCCATTGGGAGCGGTATTACTGGGATTGGGAGGAGTTTTTTATCTCAGTGGTTTATCCATGTATGTCAATCTATCTTTCCCTATCCTATTAACAGGAATCTGCTTGTACTTGAAAGGAATATCTGGCTTTCAACTTCAGAAATTTCCTCTATTATTCGTATTTCTCGCTACACCTAATCCCATTCCTTACCTAATTGGTCTCTACACATTGCCACTTCAGCGCTTTATTAGTGCAACTGTTGGTTTTATTATCATGCAGTTCGGTCTGGATGTAACTGTTGATAATATCTATATATTTATCGGAGGAAGGATTGTTGAAGTTGCACCATATTGTGCAGGATTAAAGCTATTATTTACTGCCATTTACGTAGCTTTAATGTTGTTATACTGGACGGAAAATCTGGCTTCAAAAACAGCAACTATATTACTGATATTAGGTACATTTATCATTAGCATTAGCACTAATATCATCCGTAATACGTTGCTAACATTCTTTTACGGCACAGGTCGAGATGGATTATTTAACTGGCTGCATCAAGGATGGGGAGGTGACCTCTTATCTGCTTTTATGTTAGGTTTAGTGGTATTGCTCCTATATGGGATTGAAAAATATTTATTAGTCCCAATTGATGAGGGTTAAAGAACTCAATGTCATAGCAAAGATTTTATCATCGTTCACTACCCAATTCTGCAATTGCCTTTTCCTCAGTAAAGGAAAAGGCAAATTTTTCGGTAAGCAGTAGTATGCTGAATTGGTTGGTAACTAAGGGATAGATAAGGTAACTTTTTTACTAATCATAGATGTCGGTTTTCCTTCTACTAAAACAGATAATTTAATCTGCAAATCCTTGTCTTTCGGATCGTTGGATGAAATAAAAACATACCGTTCTAACGTTCCGCGATCGCTTTCGTGAGCATTCGAGTCATACTCAATGTGTAAATTAGCTTGGCCTCCAGGAGATATGGTCATTGAGGATAACTTTGCACTCGTGCAGCCACAGGATGTGCTGATGGCTTCCACTTTCAGAGGAGCATTACCAGTATTACGCAATGGCAAGTTTGCTACTGCTACTTTTCCTTTAACTACCGTTCCTAAATTATAATTGCTAACTACGTCAATATCAGGGGTAGATAGCGCATTGACACTTAGCCAAATTCCCAAAGGAAGTGCCAAAGTAAAAGTTGAGATTGCCAACAATTTGAATTTCATATTTCATCCATTTAAACTTATTCTCAATCTGAAAAATTAGCAGAGAAGATGAATTTTTTACATCTTCCCTGTGATTGCTTAACTTTGGCGCACGTTGGCTTTTATCCAAATCTCTACTTTGGATTGATTGGGATCGTTATTCTCAATAATTATTCCCCGCCTTACTGACTGACCGCGTGTGTCGTGGAAACCAGCATCAAAAGTAACCGTTACTAAAGCTACCTTGCCTGCTGGAATCACAGATGAACTAAAATCAGCCGTAGTACAACCACAAGTTGTGTAAGCATTGCTAATTGTTAAAGTTCCTTGGCCTGTGTTACGGACAACAAAAGTTTGTTTAACAATATCTTTCGGGCCAATAGTGCCAAAATCGTAGAGAGTTTGGGATACTGAAATTTTGGGTTGTGGCTGGTCTTTAGGCAAAAATGGAATAATTCCTCCTATGTGTCCTGCCATTGCGTGAGAGTGTTCGGCACGTAGCGGTCTATCTTTAGCAATATCTTGAGGTGAGTATTTCAGGAGTGCAGCTTTGGCAGTTTGAACATTATTCCAATATCCATAACCAGCAGCAATTAGCACTAGAGAACCCACGATTCCCAAACCAATTTTAAAGACTGGTTTTTGTTCAGAACGATGGTGATGATGTTGATGATGGCTACAACACATATATTTCTCCAAAAATCTGATGCAGTTAAATTTTTAGCGATTATTTACAGACCAAATATTAGACAATCATCCAGTTCAACATGATGATTCCTAGCGCTACCATGATGATGCCGTACCATAACCGGATTTGTAAGGCGTGTTGGCGTTCCCAACTTGCCCAAGCTTTAGCGGTCATACGATTACCGACAGCTAATAATATGAGGATTAATGGCAGTACGAACAAGATGTTGTAGAGTACTAAGTACGCTATTCCCCAAGCTATTGTTGTTTTAGCATTGAGTAAGGTAATGATGGAAACGTAAATGCCGCCGGAACAAGGGAATGTACATAAACCAACCATTATACCCATCAATACAGTTGCAGGAACGGTTGCTTTTTTGATTAATTCATTAGTTTTGTGATGGGCTATTGCTGGCATATGTAATTTGATGGGAAAGTTAGGCCAGCGATATTCAATTAAGTTAAGGATGCCAAGGGCGATTAATATCCAACTACCTACACTAGCAACAAAGTGAGGGTTATCGGAAAAGCTAACGGCACGCAATAATCCTAAACCAATGGCAAAGTAAACGAAGAAAATCATCAAAATATAAACGCCACCGAGTTGGAGGATGCGTTCTCTTGATTGTCTGAGGGTGAATAGAAAAGCAACTAACAATAGAATGACTGCAAAAGCACAGGGATTTACACTATCAATTAATCCAGTCACAATTACAGCAGGTAATAGTGCTGCTAAGTTAGCTTCTCCTACTGGTAATGGCCCAGCAGACAGTCTGGCTTGTTGGAGTGCTTCGGCGAAAGGTAGATCGATCGGGAATGTTTGCACTTGACCAACCCAAGCCCAGAGGCGATATTCGGTGGGTTGTCCGTGCATTTTCGGTTGCCAGATAACTAAGCGGCGGGGTAAGTCGGGTGAGGTGAGGGCAGCTTCGATCAGGTTGGCTGGTACGTGACCTAAAATGACCAGTGTGCCTTTATTTGTAGGGATAAAAGCATACAGCGAGTCTGCGATCGAACGTGGTAGCTGTACGGAGTCTGCAACTTCTAGCAGGAATTTCCGACCGCCAGGAACTGTATAGTCGTGAATTTCGGGTTTAGTGGAGAGTCCGTGCGAACGCAAAGTCGGCACTAATACATTTTCTGTATAAGGCCAGCAATCTGCACAACCACCACTAAAGAAAATATGTATTCCTTCTGTTGATTTACTAGCAAAACCGAGGGAAGGAGCTACCGTAATTAGGACAGTTAATAACGAGATTAATAGCATCGGTAGCAACCGCTTTATCTGTAATCTCGCTGAGAAATTAAACATTTTTATTACCTCAATTGAGGCAATGGAATCTTAAATTTTAGCGGTAACTTCTCAAATCTTTGGCAAGCAGCAGACACTGACAGAATTATTGTTTGGCAAGATGCAGATCGGTATGCCTACTAGCTTGCTGATGATTAATTTGTTCCTAAAATTCAAGCTAAACTCTCCCCCTAATGGAGAGTCAATTGTTTGTTATAAAACTTTACAATAAAGGACTAAATTGGTAAAATATCATAGTAAAAAAACCTAAATATTGTTTAATTAAATTTCATGCTAATTTCATAAATAGATGTCAGACTAATAATAGGAAACCAAAAGAGTAATTGTTGATTAGGAGGTTTCCATTTTTATGAATAAGCTTAGTCAAATTGTAATTAGCGCTACCGCCGGGAGTTTAGTAACTCTAGCAATAACGGTCAGCCCTTTGTTTGCCCAAAACAAAACGTCAACTCCGACCCCACCTGCTCACTCTACCACTGGAATGCCTGACCACCAACAAATGATGGGTGAAATGTCTCAAATGATGGAGAAGTGCCAGTCGATGATGGGCAATAATAACAAGCCTACTGGGAGTCAGCACAATCAGCATCATCCTAGCAATACAAACCCTACTTCTAATTTAGGCGAACACAGCCTTGACTCTAGATCGATCGCAATTTAAGCACGTTTACTGGGTTAAATCGGAGGAGAGTATTGTCTCTCCCTCCTCTCATTTAACGTGAGTTAGATGGGTGAAAAAAAGCAATGTAAGTCACCAACAAGGGGTTGGAAGGCGTTGATGCGATCGCCCAATTTCCGATACACTTTTGCATTGTTAAACATTACCCAGGTGTCCGGTAAAGACTTCAATAGCAGCGAAATTCCCCACTCTCCCACGCTGCCTTTAAATTGATTTTTCACCTGCTTAAAGTCAAACATCGCTGCACCAATGACACCAAAAAAGCCACCTCCTAATGATTCCTGAGTAGCTTGGCGGTTAGTAGCTTTCTTCTGATTTACCTGGTTTTGGAAGGCATCTTTAACTGAAGCGGATTGGTGCAGAACTTTCATAAGTTTATAATTGGAAGGGAATGAGTAACTTAACTGGTTATTTCATAAAGTCTTGTTCTCAGAGTTCCCGTTAAACGCCTCTAAATTACTTAACTTGCGTCGCTTTTTTTCCAAATATTGCTGATGGTACTCTTCTGCTAAATAAAATTCACCAGCAGGTTGGATTTGGGTCACGATTTCTTGATCATATTTGGAAGATATTTGCAATTTTTCTTGGGAAACTTTAGCAAGCCGTTCCTGGTCTGGAGTATGAAAGAAAATAACTGACCTGTACTGTTCTCCCCTATCGGGGCCTTGTCGGTTGAGTTGGGTGGGGTCGTGACAATTCCAAAATACTTCTAGCAGTTGTTCGTAACTTACCTGGGCTGGGTCATATTCAATCTGTACCGCTTCTGCATGACCTGTTACCCTAGCGCATACGTCCAGATAGCAAGGATTGGGCCAGTGTCCGCCTGTATAACCGACAGATGTGGATAGGACGCCTTTGACTTGGCGGAAGGTGTCTTCCACTCCCCAGAAGCAACCTGCTGCAAAGGTAGCTTTATCCATAATTGGTTTTTTTATCCGAGAGGCGCTATAGCTGTAATGCGATCGCTGCTAAAGTAGCGATCGCATTACAGCTAATTTTATGCAATTCGATTTTATAGTTTTGGAAATAAAGTTTGCTAAAAAAAATTGTTATATTTAATTATTTAAAGTAGTAGATCCCAAACCGAGATGATGATATTGAGCAGCTACACCTAAATCTGCAAAATAGCAAACTGATTCAGCTATGATTAGAAACAGCAATATCAATATAGTAAACAAATAAATGGATTTAAACCTAAAAGACAGAGTTGCCCTAATCACTGGTGGTAGCAAAGGAATCGGGCAAGCGATCGCACTTCAACTTGCCAAAGAGGGGTGCAATATCGGTATCTGTGCTAGAGGAGCTAGCCAGCTTGACGAAACAATAGAAAAACTCACGCTTTACGGGATTAAAGCCCACGGTGTTATTGCTGACGTAACCGTTCCCAGCCAAGTGGAAGCTTTCGTGAAAGAGTGTGCCACTGTGTTGGGTGGGATTGACTACTTAGTAGGGAATGCAGGGGGAGTATTAGGTGGCTCTCTATTAGAATCGACGCCCTTGGACTGGCAACAAACATTTGAGTTGAACTTCTTCCATTGTGTTAATGCAATCCGAGCATCGGTTCCATTCATGCAGCAACGCGGTAGTGGGAGTATCGTACTAATTAGTTCCATCTCTGCAAAAAAGGCATCTCCAAGAGCGCAATACGGTTGTGCCAAGGCTGCACAAATATATTTGGCAGAGTCCTTAGCTCGGGAACTGGCTGAATACAAGATTAGAGTAAACAGTTTATCTCCAGGTTCGACCTACTTTCCAGGTGGAGGGTGGGACAAATTTAAGCAAGTTAATCCAGACTGGTTCGCCGATTTTGAACAGCGAGACTTTCCCTCGAAAAGACTAGCTACTCCAGAAGAAATTGCAGAAGTAGTTGCATTTATTCTGAGCGATCGGGCCAATTGGATTAACGGCACTGATATACCAGTCGATGGCGCTCAACTTAGACCCTCTGCAAGGGGGTATTAGAAGGAGTGCTAATCCAATCCAAAACTACCATTTTACGAGCATTTCCACCCACTGGTAATTCTTTGTATTCGATATCATCAACCCAGGTTCCCCAAGTTGCCGTGCCAGCTTGAGCATCTTCGCGCCATCCTTCATAGCGATGGGAATGTAGTAGAGAATTTCCCCTCAATAAGGAATTGAAATCAGTCAACTGTTGTGGAATATTTGCATCGTAATCAACTGGTTGAATTTCTTGGGGCGGTACCCAAAACTTAGGCAAAGATTTAGCAAGCAACTTTTCCGAAGTGGAATTGAGCAACTTAACAGCGGCTTCATTAAAAAGAATATTCCTATGAAAATCCATACTAACTAAAAAACACGGTTTTTGTTCTTGATGAATTTCCATTGCTATCCCCAGCCAAAAATCATCTATTTTTCCAAATAAAGGAAAAGACTCTAAAACATTAGGGTTAAAAAAAACTAAAGGTAAGTTCATAAATTCTCCTAATAAAGATGGTTGGTTTGCAGGTAAAAGCTGTTGATTATCTTCTTGAGCTAGTGCGCTTAGCATTACTAAAGGATTAACTAGCGGAGATGCAGGTTGTCCTTGTAAATAAAATACAAAATGGGGTAGTAGAGATTGTCCTAACTTAGGTCGAAGTTGGTATATCGCTAAAGCAATTTCTTCAACTCTATCCCACAGTTTTTTTACTAGCTCCTTAGAACCACAATGAAATATCAACTTTACTGGAAGAGACAAGCCGCACACCCTTTGTAACTTTACACAAAGGAGTAGTTGTTTCAAGGAAGGTGATACGACATTAAGTAGAGATTGATAAAACCAGTACTCTGTAGCTACTAAAAACTCTTTAGATAACTCGCACGCACCATCCATTAATTTCCTCCTTCATAATTAGCACCATTCTCAGTTTTCTCCAAACTAAAATTTTCTTGACAATTCCGATCGTTCCAATTTAATTGATTATTGTCAACTTTTTTGTCTGCAAGTAGAGCCGCTAAAAAATCATGAGGATAATAGTTGTTATCCCTATCTTTTAAGTAAAGAGACAAAGCTTTAAGCTCTTTTTGGTTTGGCAAGCGTATTCCTGTAATAATATCGAACAGTGAGGAGCGAGTCAAATCTTTAGGCTCTCCACTTAATATAATTTCTGCAAACCGCTCGCTTCCGCCCGAACGGATACAATTTTCTTGAATAATTAGCCGAAGTGGATGGTTCTGATAAGTAGAAATGTTTAACTTCAAACGAGTTATTTCTTGTTCAATTTGACTGCTAATAAAATCTCTAATTTCTACTAGCTTTGACAGAGATAAATAAGATAATAATAATTTAATTATCGGTAATAAATTAGCTTCATTTCTAGCGTCTATTGCTCCCAAATCCAAATAGGAAGGATTTTTATATTCTTGAGAAATAGGCGGAAGCATTTGACTTAACTCCATCCAACTTGGAGTTCCTTTGAACAAAAAACCATCTAGCACTTGCCTGGAAAGTCCTAAAGCAGATGCTACCAAAGCACGAGTAGTAGGGCTAGGTAACTGTTCTCCAGCTAGCCAACGCTCTAAAGATGTCAAAGAAGCAATAGATTTTGAGGCATTTCGGCTCAAAAAGCGCAAAAGAAGCTCATTTTTTTGTTGTTCATCCAAATTAACTTGAATTTGCTGCTTAAGGTGGTTTAATAGCCCAGCCCATCGTTCAAGGCGCTCCGGATGGTCTTCTTTTTTAGGTCTTGCCACGTAGTTCCTCGCTGTTTACTGTTTGCTCCAGTTAGCAGCACAACTGCCATAACTCGATTTTTACACTTTTCACAAAAATTCACGAAATCCAACTTGACTTTTTAGTGGAACTAGAGATAATCCTTAAAATAAGAGTTTCGCGTTATTCGTATTACTCGTAATAAATAGCTGGTTGAAAAAAGCGATCTTGTTAAAAGTAGACCTGCTTGTGCAAGTTATCTATACGTGAAATACGTAATATACGGAGCGTGCCTTATTATAAGAAACCTATAGGAGGTACATGATAGATTCGATGCGTTCAAGAGATTGATTTTGGAACCTGTGGAATTTTGCCGGAAATGGGTTAAGAACATCGAGCCAGGAGAAAGAGGCTATTACAAAGCCTGTGTAAAAGTTCTCTCAAGAGTAACAGGGTTATCGGAACGAACAATTGAAGGCTGGGGGCCAGACTTTTCAGGCCGTCCTGACTCAGTTGCGGTCACTCTTCACAAAGAAGACATACTTAACCAAATCAGAGAGTTAGTAAAAGCAGATGACTTATCCGATCTCTTAGACTCTGGTAATTAAATACGTAAATTGCGTATAATGATCGAAAAGAAAGTAAAAGCCCCGGCTACCAACCGAGGCACAAAGCAAAAAACGGATTATTATCATGCCACACCCAGACGATTTCAGCATCCCCATTCATCCTCGACCACAGGCAATCAGCCTATATGCCGGAGTGGGAGGATTGGACTTAGGAATGGAAGCGGCTGGGTTAAAAATAGCCCTAGCAATCGAAAAAGACCCCCAAACAGCAGCGCAGTACGGGGTAAACTTCCCCAACACCCCGGTGTTGTGTAGCGACATCACCCAACTAACAGCAGCCGAAATCACGTCCCACATCGGCAACAAAAACCCCATCGACCTCATCATCGGTGGCCCATCATGTCAGGGATTCTCCCGCATCGGCAAAAGAAACCCCCAAGACACCCGCAACAGCGGCATCCACCACTTCGTTCGACTAATCAAAGAACTGCATCCCCGCGCTTTCCTGATGGAAAACGTCGCCGGAATGAGAGATGAACGCCATGCAGAACTCGTCAACCACTGCTGGCAACAATTACTCAGTCACGGCTACCAAATCCAAGAATGGCGACTCAACGCCGCCGACTATCGCGTACCCCAATCCAGAGAACGCTTATTCTGGGTCGGTTGCCTAGACACATCAATCAGCGTCCCACAGCCAGCCAAAGACAAAATCACAGTTTGGGATGCCCTATTCGACTTAAAGCCATTAGAAGCCCTGCTAGACCTCAATCAAGACATCGTAGAAACCAACTGGCAGCCGGGGGAATACTCTCAATACCTCAATAACATCTTTACCCCTCCAACCAACTGGCATCCTCAACAACTAACAGGCTGCACCCTCACCGACCACTCACCAGAAGTCATCACCAGATTTATCACCACACCCTACGGAGAAATCGAGCCAATTAGCCGTTTGTACCGTTTAGATTACCAAACGCAATCCCACACCTTAAGAGCCGGAACGGATAGCGAACGAGGAAGACATACTGCACCCCGTCCCATTCACCCAGAATATCCCAGAGTAATCACCGTCCGAGAAGCCGCCAGACTATCCTCATTCCCCGACTGGTTTCAATTCTCTCCTACCAAATGGCGAGGACACCGACAAATCGGTAACGCCGTACCGCCACTGCTAGCGCTAGCAGTCGGACGGCAAATACTAAACGCACTCGCAAATTCTATTAACAATTTCCAGGCTATACCAGCCAAAACAACCAACCACCTCAATCAAAACAGCGATTTTTCAACCTTTTCAGAAAACTCAACTAATATCAGGAGCAATATCATGTCATCTACTACAATTTCACCATTAAAAAACTATCAATTTCCACCCGAAACTAGCAGTCAAACCATCGCCTTAGCTAAAGAAGTCGTCGAATTGGGTTCCTCCCACACAGCCACCCTCAGTAAACTAAAAGAACAAAGCTTAGAACTAGGCTACAAACTACTAGAACTAGAAACAGCATTAGGAGAAAGCGAACTAAAAGAACTACTAAAACACTGCTTTCCCAAAGAAATAGTCCGTTACTACCGCAACATCCTAGCCCAAGCCAAACTAATCGAAAAATGTCCCCAACTCTACGATAAAATCCTCAATATGCCCATCTGCCATGCCGCCGCACTATTGGCAGGAACGGAAGCACAAATCGAGCAAATCTTAAACGAAGACGCCAAATGGACGATTTCCCTCATCAAACAAAGAGTAAAAGCTGAAAACACTTGCCCCCCTTCCATCCCAGAAATCGCTATCGGCAAACCAGTCAAAATATTAGCCTCAGACTCAGAACACTCCGGTAACATCGCCTTGGTTCAAAATATCCAGGATGAAGAAATCATCTCAGTTCAACTACTATCGGGAGAACTCCAAGAATTTTTCCCCAACGAAGTCAAACCAATCGACCCCGACACCTATCAGGAACTAAATAC
Source organism: Leptolyngbyaceae cyanobacterium (assembly GCA_036703985.1). GTDB lineage: Bacteria > Cyanobacteriota > Cyanobacteriia > Cyanobacteriales > Aerosakkonemataceae > DATNQN01. The sequence continues at coordinate 22,143 of DATNQN010000026.1, read as the reverse complement.
AATTCTCTCCACATCACTCAACTTACACGACCAATTCAAAACCGCCGCTAACCAAGGAGATGAGTCACTAACCAACGAAATCGAAAACAAACTAACCAAACTAGACAAATGTCGCCGTCAACTATCCACCCGCTTAGGCTTATCCGATAAAGCCGTCAACAACCTATCCAACGCCATTGCCAACAACCACACCGAACTAAGCCAAACCATTGTATCAGAAACAGAATGCGATCGCGCTTATCAAGTCTGGAACATCGCAGAAAACGAACGAGAACCGATAATCGCCAAAGCCCAACTGCTAGCCAAACTAAGAACCCACGAAGTAGACGCCCAACCAACCACTGGAGAAATGGCAATAGCCATTGCCAGTTACTTACACAAATCTAACACCAAACACAACGGCGGTGGCATCCCCATCACCACTCGCGAATACAGCGAACTAACCGAACTAATCCAACAACAAAATGCCACGATTCGACAACTCAAAGCCGAATTAGACCTACTGCGAAAAGAAAAGTCATCACCCGCTGCTGCTACCGTTAAAGCTGATGATAATAAAACCGAAGAATTGAATCAATTGCGACAAGACATTCAAACTTTACGACAAACTTACGAGTCACTCCAACAAATGCACGCGGCAGCTAACGCGCAATTAGCAGAATCCCAACAATTGGCACGAGAAAAAACTGCCCTTCTAGATGAATTTAAAACCACCAAATCAAATAGTAATAGCGACTCTTCCACTACCAACATTACCCGCACGAACAACATTGAAATAGGCGCGAGAATCATAGTTATCAACCACGATATGTGGACGGGATATGCAGGTGAAATCGTAGGAAAATGGGAACGAGAGCCAGATTCATGGTGGGTGTTATTAGACCACTTAGTAGCGCAAGGGCTAACCCATAAAACACTCGTTAAAACCTCAAATATCATCCTCGAAATACCAGAACACGAACCATTGAGAAAGGAACTATCAAATTTCGAGCAAACCATTATCAAACAGCGACAAGAACTGCAAGAATATCAACAAACTGTAGCCGATAAAGAACAACAGCAAGAAAAAGAAATAGAAACAATCGCATCAGAGTTCGGAACCTTAGCACAATTACTAGGCTGGTTTGGTTGGTCAACACGCGGTGACTATCGCAGCACTGATGGGCAAAAATATACCGGGTTAGAAGCATTCAAAGCATTCATTAATGATATGGGGAATGCTAGCGTACCCGACGCGATGGAAGAGGATATCGAATTTTAAAGCAACTTGCTTTTTCCGGTGGATTTTCTTACTCTCCATCTGATTCGGCCAAAAAAATATTTGTTCAATTCAAATTGGAAATTCTAAATTCAAATTTATTTAGAATTTAGGTTTTGGATTGGGAAAGTTCGTGCTGAAATCGAATTCGACTGTTTGAAAGAAAGAGGAAATTATAGCAACTGCCAGAAACCAAATGAAAAAAACAGCGCTGATAGCGAATGACTACGACTGCCAACGGGAATCATTCTTTTCTTCGCGAGATTTGAGAATATGGCTTCCCGGTCAGGTAGTCAGTAAACTGCGCCCCCGCTTTGGTAAAGGGACGGCCTTTTTGCACCCCAACTACCGAGAATGGAAAAACAGAACCGTCACCAAAATTATCGCCCAACTACAATGCAACAGCCAAACTTTTGACCTGGAACGCTGCATGGTAAGTCAGTATTCGCCAACAGCACTACCAATTACTTCTGCCAGAGTATCGGTGTTATTCGTAGGCGGACATCGGGGCGACCCCGACAATAGATTTGCAGCCATCATCGATAGTTTAGTTGCAAGCGGCATTTTAGTAAACGATACGGCCAGTCATAACCCGGCTGGTAGATACGAAACCGTAAATTCCCGACTGCATAAAGGCGCTTTGGTTATCGTAGAACCCGCAAATATTCCTAAATTTTGCCACACCATGTTGCGCGAATGGGGCAGGTAAATCAATCCAAAATTCAAAATTCACGCATTCAAAATTCAAAATTGAAAACTAAGTTTTAAAATTTTGCTTTTAGAGCCTTTGATTCAACAACATTTTACTGCCATTGTCAATAGCAGTACAAGTTTTGAACAACTGAAGAAATAAAAATCAGAATTAACAAGCAAGGTTCAGGTTTAAGGTTGAGCTTTGCTTTTTGAATTGCTCGATTGTTTTAGGAGTGCAACGTGATACCAAAATCAATTTATTACATACCAACACCAATTCATCCCAGAGAATTCAAACAAAAACATGGAATGTCACTGGAAGAATTACACGAAATCAGCCAAATTCCTATCGATACGCTGAGTCACTACTTAGCCAAACCAACCAGTGCTAGATACGTAGAACCAAAGCCACACATTTGCCAACACTTCGGCGAAATTGATGAACGAATCTCCCGTCAAGAAAAAACTAATTAACCGTCAATCAGACATAGCAAATAATTGGGATTTTTTTTATTTTAAAAGAGTGTCTACCCCTCGATGTAATGCCACAAATTAAAAAGACGCCTCGACGCTATGGCTACAAAACCATATCGGTTAATGCGGCTAACGCCGATGGGATAAGCGTTTTAAATCTGCGGCAGCTTTTAGGTATCAAAACCAGAGATACTATCAATTCCTACCTAAAAGCTTTAAATTACTTCTCCCCCAAAAAGGAACAAAAAATCCTCGGTTGGTCGCAAGTTAAAGAAGTGTTAGCACTGCACTTGTGGCTAAAAGTAGGAGTAAAAAAAGCTCTGGGTAAGCCAAATTACAGCCATTTCACTTACATAGCGCTGAAGCAGGCAGGATTAGCAGAACAAGCGCTCTTATTAGAGGGTATTGACATAGAAAAGCAATTTCAGGAGTTAAAAAATGAGTACCAACAACGGACAAACACCAGTAAATTCTGAAACTCAACAAAAGATTGAAGAAGTGATTCGGAACGCCCAGAACATTCGGAACACTCAGAACACTCAGAACAAAAAGGCAAAAAAGCCCAAATACGAAGAACCGGAAGCAGAGGAATCTTTATCTACACAGCTAGGCACTCAATGCGCTGAAATTGCCCAGCAATTATTAGAAGCCGATAAATCAGCTACAGAAGCCAGAATTAAAGCTGGTATCGTCAAAGGATTGCAAGAGATTGGGGATATCAATACAGGCATTCAAATTGGTCATTTACTAGGTCTTAAGCGTGCGGTTGGTAAGTCGGCAACCAAGATTACTACTGATTTGCTGAAATTACAAGAATTGTCGGCTAGCGAAATCAAATTAGACCAATTAATAGAAAAGTTCGTGCTACCGGAGGGGCAGGAAACAAAAGACCCTTTAGTTTTAACCACGGAGTTACACCTGAAAGCAATTCGCTTTCTGCCATCGAAAACAGACTTCGGGATATTCGAGAATTAGAAATTAGCATCCTTAAGGAAATCCAAGTTCTCAGAAAAGAACTATCAACCCAGCAATTCAGTCAGGGAGAACAACAGATGATGTGGCGAAAACTGGTAAATCTATTTAACCAAGTGAAAAATTTACCTCCCAATCCTTCTGATTGCTGGGATTTTCCTTACCTTTCTATGCCTTAATTGGGTAGTAGGTAGTAGGTAGTGGGTAGTAGGTAATAGGTAAGAGATAATAAGTAACAGGTAATACATAGTAATCAATCTTTCCCACTACCTACTACCCACTACCCATTACCCAATTACCAATTATCCATTAGCAATTACCCACTACGTATTACCTAGTATGGAACAACAAGAATTTGAAAGGATACAAGCTACTGCTTTGTATCCAGGAGTGTTGCTACGTTCGGAAGCTTTCGTACCTTGCGATTGCACTTCCACACCAATTGCTACTAACATCAATCCGAGTAATACTAATGCCAAACCTATCCTTTTGGTGTGTGGAGTGCTAGTAATTTTAGGTTTTGGTTTCTGTTTGGGTTTGCAGATGATGGCGAACCAAATATCTCTGATGAATAAGCAGAACCAAACTTTGCAAGCACAAAACAAAATGCTGCAAACTCAAAACTCTCAAATCACCAAAGAGTTAAAGCAAACTCAAACGGCAATTTCTAACTTCAAAAAGTGTTTGGTGAATTCGGGGATTTAGTCAGTAGTTAGTGGTCAGTAGTTAGTGGTCAGTAGTTAATGTTTTCAAACTTTCAACGAACAATATTTATTAATAAATTAGGACTTATGCACTGAAACGAAATCTCGTTGGTCTGGGCATCGGTTATGAGGCTAAAAAGCTCATTATCTCGTTGAAAATTTGGCTGAGTGCGTAAGTCCTATAAATTTTGATTTTGACAACTAACTACTGACTATTGACTATTGACTATTGACAACTGACAACTGACAACTGACCAATCGATTTTTTCAGGAGTTCTAAATGGGTTATTTCTCAGAAAATTACTTTGGAGACAGGCTACCAGCCAAACGTACTTTTAGTGAAGATGAAGCGAAATCATTGGCTGCACAAGCGAAGGAATCGAAAAAAACGGTCAAGTATACCAAACGAGGGTATAAAGCATTATCGGATATCGCGATCGCTTCTGCTCAAAACCACGTCGCTTGGAGGGCAGCTCAGGTACAGCATGGGAAAGCTGCCACGATGGAAGCGAGTGCCGATGCTAAGGCAATTCAAGCATTAGGCCCACTGGCAGTCAAACACGCCGAAGCACTGTCGAAAGCTAAACAAGCTGACAAGCAAGCAGAACAAGCTGTTAAAGAATACTCGAACCAATTTATGCAAGAGTTTTCTTTATTTGGTCTGAAGATTAGCTAATTCTTTCCTCTCCCCTGTTCTTTGTCTCTCTATCTTCATGTCTTTTATCCATCCTGGTTTCCTATTCTTCACCGCCTGTTTCCTAACAGGTTGGTCTATTTTCTCGCTACTGCATTCGATTCTAAGAATTTCTCCTTTCCCCAGCCGAATTACTATCGTCAGTTTAGCAATTCAAGGCTTAATCGTTTTCCTGATATTAATTGGAATGCTGATTATCACGTTAGTTCCCAATACAGTATCCCAACTAACTAAAAGTAGTCCTAGTGCTTTGATTCTGCTACTGGGATTGTTAGGTGTTTCTGCATTAATCGGTATTATTTGGGTTTGGTTTTAATTGGGTAGTGGGTAGTAGGTAGTAGGTACTAGGTAGTGGGAAAGATTGATTACTATATATTACATGTTACTTATTATCTCTTACCTATTACCTACTACCCACTACCTACTACCTACTACCTACTACCAAAAAATGAAAGAACCCACACAACTTTGGCAATTATTCAACCCACAAAATGATAGAGAAGAGTGGCACCGTTGTGGTTTGCAATTAGTTGGTGTTGCTACTTGTTTGGGGGCATCACTTTTCTTTCCAATTTCTCAAATCGGTTGGAATGGTAATAATATTGCAAAAATAGCTTGTTTTGGTACGGGTAGTATTTTAGGCGTCTCTGCTATTTGCACTTCATTGAGTTTGTGGAAGAAAACGCCATATCGCAATGCTAATGAAAAAGCACGGGCGACAGTCTATTGCAATGCTTTGGGGGTAGTAGTAACTGGACAAGAAATCATCGACAGGCAATACTACGTACCTGTTGTAGGTGAAACGATAACCCAGGAAAATATAAGAGAACTTCCTTCAAGAGAAGAACAAGAATCTAATCAGAATAATATCGCTGAGGCGATTATTAGTTCATTAGCCGAATTTGATGCGCCTGTCTCTTTTGTAGGTGAAATTGTCAGTCCAACTTTTATTCGTTATAAAGTCAAACCTCAACCGAAGATAAAGTTTAATAAAATTCAAGATTTAGCCGAAGATTTAAAAATAGCAGTAGAACTACCAGATACTCCGATTATCATGTCACAGTCGGGTCATATTTCAATTGATGTACCCAGACAAGATAGACAATTCGTACTGTTTTCTCAATATAAAAAAGCAGATAAAAGTAAACTGACAATTCCGGTAGGCGTTAATTTAGAAGGACAATTGGTAGAGATAGATTTACAAGAACCAGAAACTTGTCATGGACTGGTAGTGGGGATGACAGGTAGCGGTAAAACGGAATGGTTTTACTCGGTTATCGCTTTTGTAATATGCAATTATTTACCAGTGCAAGTTAAGTTAGCTTTGATAGACCCAAAACGCAGTAAATTTAGTAAGTTTGAAGGAATTCCTTGGTTACTTAGACCGATACTAAAAGATAAGGATGAAACTATTTCGTTCATGCAGTCGTTAGTGGATGAGATGGAGAAGCGATATAGACAATTCGAGCAAGTTGGTGTAGGGAATATCAATCAGTATTTAGAAGCTGGATATTCAATACCAATTATTTTGGTGTTGTTTGATGAATATGCAGATTTTGTAGCTGAAAGTAAATCGAAGAAAGCATTGGAAGAAAGTATTGAAAGATTGGGACAGAAAGCTAGAGAAGCGGGTATCCATTTATTTTTGGGAACGCAGCATCCATTAGAACGGGTGGTGTCTTCGATTATCAAGGCTAATTTACCAGTGAAAATTGGCTTAAGGGTGGATTCGATTGTTGCTTCTCTGGTTGCTTTAGACCCGCCGCCAATCGCTCACTTATTGCTGGGTAAGGGAGATTTAATTTGTAAGACTAATAAGCGGGAAAGATTGCAAGGGCTTTTGGTTGATGATTGGAATGCCGTGTTTAAGAATGTGGAGAATGTTGAGCATTCTAAAGATAGCGTAGTTCAGGTTAAGTCGGAACATCATACAGAACATCGAGAACATCCAGAACAATTGCTGAAAAGCTCGGAACACCCGCAGAACAAGGGTGGAACGTCTAGAACATTTCAGAACGTTCCGAACATTCAATGGGCTGAGAACATACTTGACCAGTATGAAAAGGGAGAATTACCTCAGAACGTTCCCTTGTTTAAGGGGAGAAAAAGAGCAGAGAATATGCTGCTATTTAGGGCTATGAAAAGGCGCGAGTGGGGCAAAATAAAAACGATTCGAGTGGCTTGGAAGTTGGAACGGGGTGGAGGGCCACAGTATAAGGAGGCGGAAGCTACTTATGATAAAATGTGGGCAGAAGCGGAAATGTTGGATGAGAGGGAAGTGTTTCTGCAAGGTCTTAAGTATTTGAAATGGCAGGAGAAGGGAAAGTTGCCAGAGGTGCAATGCGTTTATTTCGTGTTTGATGAGAGTTATGAGTTGTATTATGTTGGTTGTACTACTAATCTGAAACTTCGGTTTAATTCTTTGAAGTATCCAGAACATCATCGAGAAAGTCAAATTGAGCAGTTGTTAGTGGAGGGAAAATTACCTGGGATTGGTTGGGAGGTTTGTAATGAGATTGAGCGGTGGGAGAAAGAGTTTATTGATAGGTTTAAGCCTTTATGGAATAATAGCCCTGTTCCTTAAAAAACAAATTTGAAGCTATGTTATGAAAAACTTAGCTCCCCCTCCCCATATCTTTCGACAGCGATTGTTCGTGGAAGGGTTTTATACAAATTAAATAGTGTGTTTTACTAGCAACAACGTACCCTAAAAATTCAGTTGTGGAGCGGATTGCATTAACCTCAAACTTTAATTAGCACATCAATTCTAGCGCGTGCTACACAAACATTATTTTTGATAGTATAACATTCTACAAAATGTAAGCCTTGAAAATCGCTAGATTCAATTCTTGTATGATTTCCGTTATCATTTAAGATTTGCCCTCGAATTTGTGTCCAACCTTTGAAAAAGAACAATTATCTGTGTTGGTGGCTGATAGTTATTATTCCCAACGTCAATTTCTTTTCGGCACTCTCAAAGCAACCTAATTTAGTACTAATCACGAGAGTGCGTAGCAACCCTTGTTTTCTATCGTCAACCATCCAGTAGTGAAGCAGCTAATTCCGGTCGGGGACATCGCCGTTGGTTTGGTGAACGATAAAACTGATCATTCTATAACACCTAGTTTAGTTCAACGAGACTTCTACCGAATTATTCGCACGATTGGTACTCCAGCAGTTTCTCCCAAAACCCGTGTTTTCCAGTGGGCGCGTACAAGGTGACTCCAAAGAGAAAAGAAAACGATATCCTGTGGTCAAAAAGGGGGAAAAGATGAAAAAGAACCTTTCTTCTACACAGACTGCTGCTTAACTTAGCCTAATTCTTCATTATTAATGATAACTTACTTCGCGTTATAAAATCGCGAAGCATATTCTCTTTTGTCCAAAGTCCAATAAAAAGGAAAGTAGGCTAAAAAAGGCTGAAATAGGCTAATAGGCGATCGCGTTTGAACAACCCTTGGTCTACCAGCCAGAACAGCCCAGTACAAATGAAATGGCGATTGCGCTAGCCAGTAAACTGACCACTGCCAGTAAAAGTACGATGAAAATATCTAGTTTGGGAAATCCCAGTACTTTTAACCAAGTACGCTCTTAACCCAATGGGAAATCAAAAGCTTTTGTCCAAAGTCTAATCGAGAAATAGCTAAGATTAAAAATATTTGAGAAGAAGCCGAGCTAGTTTAAGCTCTCAATTGACGAAACACCTCGGCTATTTGTCAGAAATTACCCAATATTCATAAAGTGAAAAACTCTTCGGCAATCGAAGGATGAATGCCGATAGTAGCATCAAAGTCTTTTTTGGTTACACCCGTTTTTATCGCTAGCCCAATAACTTGAATAATCTCCGCCGCATATTCTCCTACCATATGAGCGCCTAGCACCTTATCTGAGTTACCATCAACCACTAACTTGATTAAAGTTTTTTGCTCCGGTTCAGCCATACTATTGAAAAGGGGTTGGAACTTTTTACAATAGCAGCGGACAAATTCACCAAGTTTTTCGCGGGCTTGAGTTTCAGTTAAGCCAACAGTAGCGGCTTCGGGTTGGGAAGAAACTGCTGAGGGAATGTATTCGTAACTCACAGTTATAGGATTTTTGCCAAATTCAGTATCAGCAAAGGCACGACCAGAAGCAATAGCAACCGGAGTCCAATGGGGTCGGTTGGTACAGTCTCCAACGGCAAAAATATTTTCCTGGGTGGTACGGTTGTATTCATCTACTGCGACTGCACCTTGTTTGACTTCAACGCCTACTTTTTCTAAATCAAGGCCACTCAAATTAGGGGCACGACCTGTAATACAGACAATGGTGTTTATAGTGAAAGTATCTTGGTTATTTCCTGACAACAGCAGATTGAAACCATCTTGTATCCGTTCAATTTTTTCAATGCAGGTGTTGCAAAGAATTTGAATACCTTGTTTAGTCATGCTTTCTTGAACAGTCGTGCGAATATCATCATCGCATCCCGGTAAAACGAAGTCTTCAAACACTACTAGAGTGACCTTCGAGATTAGACCGTTCATGATGCCTGCGAACTTCACTGCGATGCGATCGCTGCCGATAATTGCGATATGCTCTGGTTGCTGCTTGAGTTCAAGCAATTCTCGCGTGGTAATGGCATATTCAATACCTGGGATGTTTGGCTTTACGGCTTCTCCACCTACTGCAATCAAAATTTTTTCAGCACTAATTCTACGTCCTTCAACATCTAAAGTATGAGCATCTAAGAATTTGGCATGACCTTTAATGAGTTCAACTCCCGCTTCTTGAAGGTGCTGAATATGCAACTGGCTAAGTTGATTAATGTCCCGTTCTTTTGCTGCCATAAATTGAGGCCAGTCAAAATTTTTTGAAACTTTGCCCCATCCATATTCATCGGCATTTTTAAACAGGTGGGAGAAACTAGCCGCATAGGTCATCAGTTTCTCTGGAATGCAGCCATGTACTACGCAGGTGCCACCTACCTGGTCTCGTTCTGCGATCGCTACATGGGCACCGTAAGAAGCCGCTCGTTCAGCAGCCGCAAGACCGCCAGGGCCTGCACCAATTACAAAAAGGTCGTAATCAAAGTTCATAATTAATAACCTGGCTCTTACCAGCGTCGGGTTTGCTAATACATTCAGCTTTTCATAAATAAATGAAATCAGGATGAATTTATTATGTTTTATTAACCGAAATATACGTACACTACAGAGATGAAATTAGGATGAAATCATCACTACCTCCCAAATTAGATGGGAGCGCACCCCCATCGAACAAATTCCAACTAATTCACTTCAATAAGTAATAGAATTAGAAAACGCATTTGTATAGAAGATTACTACTTAATTAGTGACGCATAAGTAGATGAAATTAGGATGAAATCGTTCTACAGCTTTAGCAAGAAATGTAGATTGCCCCATTGGGAAGACGCAAGCACACTTCCAAGTTTATAAGGTGAAGCCGAAGGGACATATTTACTGTTTCTTCCGATTAAACCTAGAAAATTAAAGAGGCTGAAAATATGGCGCTACAACAACTAACCCTCAATCAAGTCAGTCAAGAGATGCAGCAGTGCATTCAAAACTGCTTGGATTGCCACAGCATCTGCTTGAATACAGTCACTTACTGCTTGGAGAAAGGCAGTCAACACGCACAACCCGCTCACATTCGGTTGTTGCTTGACTGCGCTGAAATCTGCCAAACAAGCGCCAATTTTATGCTCCGTGGGTCCGAACTGCACGTTCATACTTGTGGCGTTTGTGCCCAAGTGTGCGATCGCTGTGCATCCGAATGCGACAAGATGGGCGATGATGCTCAAATGAAAGCTTGTGCTGATATGTGCCGCCGCTGTGCCGAATCCTGCCGACAAATGTCTATGGCGATGCGGTAATTCCCTTTCCACTAGCTGTCATACGGGTAGTGCTGTTTTGGTGCTACCCGTGTAGCCAGCGCCAAATAACAAGCCACAAATGTTCTTAGTCTTAAACAAGTGGTAGGGGCGAACGGCGGTTCGCCCCTACAAATGTACTGTCTAGTTCTCGTTTTTATAGACTCTCAAAAATTTTTTCTCACACCCCTTGACTCTCCAGTCTGCTGGAGACTCCAAGATCGAGATAGTTCACTCAAAGAGAGTTTAAATCATGACCTTACAACTCAAAGTGCCTAATATGGCGTGTTCAGCTTGTAGTGAAACCATTAGCAAAGCCATCAAGACGGTAGATCCAACCGCAACCGTTCAAGCCGAGCCAAAAACCAAACTCGTCAATATTGAAACCCAAGCATCCGCAGCGGGGATTACAGAAGCAATTACAGCAGCAGGTTACACGGTTGCCTGTCACTAAAAGCTCCCAGGCCGCATTCTCAAGATACAGCAGTTTTTAACTCGGTAAGGTACAGAAAAAACGTAGGGGCGGGTTTAGCAAATCGCACTTGATGCCAATCGATAACCTTTGTACAAAACCCGCCCTTTTTCACGATTGATGTCGGGATCGTTTAATTCTTGGAAGTCCCCAAGTACGTAAATTCTCAAGATGAAAGTTAGGAGGTATTGAATGGAAAACGCTAACCTAAAACTGCGGGGCATGAGTTGCGCCTCTTGCGCCAATACAATCGAAGATGCGATTCGCTCCGTTCCAGGCGTAAGTGAATGCAGCGTTAATTTCGGTGTCGAACAAGCCACTGTCACTTATGAACCTAGCAGAACCAATCTCAAAGAAATTCAGGATGCAGTTGATGCAGTGGGATACTCTGCTCAACCCATACAAGATGATTTTGCCGCAGATGATGATGCAGAACGTCGGGAACGGCAAGCCGAAAATCGGGAATTAGCCACGAAAGTTTGGGTGGGTGGCATCATCAGCACTATTTTAGTTATCGGTTCGTTACCCATGATGACAGGTTTGCCGATTCCCTTCATTCCCATGTGGTTGCACAATCCTTGGCTACAGTTAGTGCTGACAACGCCAGTCCTGTTTTGGTGTGGTGCATCCTTCTTTATTAATGCCTGGAAAGCCCTCAAACGCCATACAGCAACAATGGACACATTGGTAGCAATTGGAACAGGTGCTGCCTATCTTTACTCCCTGTTTCCAACTGTCTTACCTGAGTTTTTTACCGCTCAAAGATTACCAGCTGATGTGTATTACGAAGTGGCGGCGGTTGTTGTGACGCTAATTTTATTAGGACGACTGCTAGAAAATCGCGCCAAAGGGCAGACCTCGGAAGCCATTCGTAAATTGATGGGATTGCAAGCCAAAACCGCTCGCGTCATTCGTAACGGCAGAGAGGTCGATATTCCTATTGCTGAAGTCGTTGTGGGCGATGTGATTCTAGTCCGTCCGGGAGAAAAGATTCCAGTCGATGGCGAGATTATTGAGGGTTCCTCAACTATTGATGAAGCAATGGTGACGGGTGAAAGTGTGGCCGTGAAAAAGCAACCCGGTAATGAAGTAATTGGAGCAACAATTAACAAAACTGGCAGCTTCAAATTCCGCGCCATGCGAGTGGGTAAAGATACATTTCTGGCGCAAATTGTCAAGTTAGTGCAACAAGCACAAGGCTCTAAAGCGCCCATTCAACGATTGGCAGACCAAGTGACGGGATGGTTTGTGCCAGCAGTAATTGCGATCGCGATCGCTACTTTCATCCTCTGGTACAACATCATGGGAAACGTGACGATGGCGTTGATTAATACGGTGGGTGTACTGATTATTGCTTGTCCTTGTGCCCTCGGTTTAGCCACACCAACCTCCATCATGGTGGGAACTGGGAAAGGAGCAGAAAATGGCATACTCATTAAAGGTGCGGATAGTCTGGAACTGGCACAAAAACTGCAAACGGTTGTTTTAGATAAAACAGGCACCATTACACAAGGTAAACCCACTGTCACAGATTTTATTACAGTTAACGGCACAGCGAATAGCAATGAGTTAAAACTCATACAACTAGCTGCATCTGTTGAACGAAATTCTGAACATCCTCTGGCAGAAGCTGTTGTGCAATATGCTCAATCTCAGCAAGTGGGATTAACGGATGCAGGGAAATTTGAAGCGATCGCTGGCAGCGGTGTACAAGGGTTTGTATCAAATCAATTGGTGCAAATTGGCACGCACCGCTGGATGAATGAGTTAGGCATTGATACTAGCGCCTTACAACAAGACTGGGAGCGATTGGAATATCTCGGTAAAACCGTAATCTGCCTTGCAGTAGATGGAAAAATGCAAGGCATTATGGCTATCTCAGATGCAGTGAAACCTTCTTCTGCTAATGCAATTCGTACCTTGCAAAAGATGGGATTAGAAGTAGTAATGCTGACTGGTGACAACCGCCGCACGGCTGAAGTCATAGCGCGGGAAGTAGGCATCAAACGAGTCATTGCAGAAGTTCGCCCAGATCGAAAAGCTGCAACTATCGAAAAACTTCAGGCAGAAGGAAAAATTGTCGCAATGGTTGGAGATGGTATTAATGATGCACCTGCACTCGCTCAAGCGGATGTAGGGATGGCAATTGGAACAGGAACAGATGTAGCCATTGCTGCTAGCGATATCACTCTTATTTCTGGTGACTTACATGGCATTGTCACTGCTATTCAACTGTCTCGCGCCACTATGCGAAACATCAAACAAAACTTATTTTTCGCGTTCATCTACAACGTTGCAGGGATTCCGATCGCCGCAGGTATTCTCTTCCCTATTTTTGGATGGCTTCTAAGTCCCATTATTGCGGGTGCAGCAATGGCATTTAGTTCGGTTTCAGTTGTTACGAATGCCCTGCGTTTGCGGAATTTTCAACATAAAAGCCTCTAACCGAAAAATCTTAATTCATTTGTGGTCATCTGTGGTTAAAAATTCTCGAACTCCAATTTTAAAAGGAAACAACAATGCTCAAAAAAGTAACATTTTTCGGTACTTTAGGAGGATTTGGATTCCTGCTAGGAGTAATTTCAGGTTCGTTGGTAGGGACGTTAGCATAACTTTCGACATCATCGCATCCACATAGGAGATTTTCAAATGGTGAATAAAACAGCAATCATCGGTAGTATTGCGAGTTTAGGAGTTGTGCTAGGAATTGCTTCCGGTGAAGCAGTTGCACAAATATCTCACGAAACCCACCCCTCTAAAACAGAACAAACGGGTCAGTTTCGTCGCCTTGAACAACCTTTAAGTAACAAAATCTTAGTTACCCTTGGTGGACTAGGATTAATTGGTTTAGAACTGTGGTGGTTCCTGCTCAGTAAACCTAAGTCTCAGAAAGCAACCGCAAGCGGCGGAATTCAAGAAGTCACCGTGACGGTTGATGGAGGCTACGAACCAAGTCATATTGTTGTGCAAGCAGGTCAACCTGTGCTACTCAATTTCCATCGCAAAGACCCCAGCAGTTGTTTAGAAGAAGTCAGATTTCCTGACTTTCGCATTGCACAAGAACTGCCACTCAATCAGACTACACCGATTAAATTTACGCCCGATCGACCTGGCAGATATGAGTTTACTTGTGGTATGAATATGTTTCGGGGAGTCGTTGAAGTTCAATCGGCTGATTCAATAGTAACTTCACCTCAAACAACACCCGCTCATCATACAGAGCATTCAACTTCTCCAATATCCACTGTTGAAGCGGCAATCACGCCGGAGGGAATTCAAGAGGCTACGGTAACGGTTGAGAAGGGCTACCAACCGCAGCTAGTAATTGTTGAAGCTGGATACCCGGTTCGCTTGCACTTCCAACGTCGAAATCTTAGTAAGTGCTATGACCAATTACTGATTCCAGATTTTGCGGTAGCTGTTGACCTCACTCCTCAACAAACTACAACTGTGGAGTTTACACCTGAAAAGCCTGGTGAGTATGAATTTATGTGCGGCATGAAGATGAATCGAGGGGTGATTGAGGTGAGAAAATCAAAAACTTCTCAACAACAAGAAAAGCTTCATTCGATGATTCAGAGCTAACGGATGGAGTTGTAACCAATGGTATGCGATCGCTTTGGCATTGAACGCTCAACAATTCAAACTGAGTTCTTGCAATGCAGCCATTTGCTCCTGCAACTTCAGAACCTCTCTATCCAGTGGTGAAACTAATTTTTCTTGTTGTCGGACTTGAGAAAACCACGCCTGTAAATTCTCATCCAGCGTTCTGTATAGTTTTTGAGGGCAGGAAAGGAGAAGCATTGTGATGATTTCTGCAAAGTACGGTGGCTGCAATTGCCCCTGTTCTACCACACCCTTAGACCAAGATTCTTCTACAAGTTTGAATAGGGGACTAGCTTGAATGGCTTCCCGTAGTTTCTGTGGAATTTCGGTGCAGTCGGCGGAAGTTTGCAGTATTTCTGTAAAGTCGGCAGGTAAATGATGGAAAATCACACTCACCGCTTCAACAGGTGAGTCTGGCTGTGCAACCTCCAGAGCAGTGGGTATGATTTCTGCAAAGTAAGGTACAATCCGATGCCACTCCTGCAAGTCAAGCGCGACATGAAAAAAAGTCTCCTGCAAATTATCGCTCTTACGCAGTGAGATGTAACCCCGGCACTTGCCCGTTGCCGGATCGAGTGGTTCAAAAGCTTGCCAAAGTAGTGGTAAGGGAACCCAATGAGGCGGGTATTTGAAACGGGCAACATCCAGCAGGAGAACTAAGTCTCGCTGAGGATGATAACCGCCAATGGGTGAAAAGTGACCATCTCCCGTTTGTCCTAAGATTCGTCGGCTATAGGCAGCAACAATATGAATTCCTTCAGGGGTAGCACTCGCCTGTTGTACAGCTTCCCGAAAATCATCTAGACTGCTCTGGTTGTAGCGATATGGAGTTGCGATCGCGCCATTACAACGAGCCAAACAGACAAATTCATCGAACGTAATACCGTTGTTTTGCACAACAGGGAGTGGCTGACAGCAATCTAAAAATTCTTCCCCGTACCAGCGCCATACACCTTTCCAAATCCGTCCTGGATCGATGGAAAGTGCATTGAGGACAATCACCAGCGTTCCCAAACCGCAAAAAGCGGGTTCTGCTTGGGTGTGAAACTGTTCGGCTAACGGAAAGTACCCTGCCATGCCTTCCATTTCCAGCGCTTCTCGAAAAATTTGCCTCCCTTCCGATGAAGAGAAGGAAATGAGAGGTTCTGGTATAGGGCGACGGTAGAATCCTTCAGCAGACATGGATTTTTAGCTTATCGGGTTGATTCCTCAGTGGCAGCAAGCCTAGCCAGTTTATGGGTTCGCCGTCAACTATCAAACCGTCGAACTTTTTACTTGACTCTCCGGTTGACTGGAGAGTTTAGGATAAAACTAACCGATGTTGTAGGTCTTGGAGCAGGATATGCTAGTTCAGGAACCCTTGAAACAAATTGGCTCAGTTGCCAAAGAGAGCGGTATTCCCATCAAAACGATCCGCTACTACGAAGAACTGGGCTTGCTTAAAGCTTTAGGTAGGACAGAAGGCGGCTATCGCTTATTCAACTCGGATGTGTTGACTCGCTTGAAATTTATCAAACGAGCGCAAAGTTTGGGATTAAGCTTGTTGGAAATTAAAGAGTTTCTGGAGGTTCACGAAAAAGGGGACTTACCTTGCGACCATATTAAAGTCAAGTTAGAAGATAAAGTGGCAGCCATTGAGCAACAAATTCGAGATTTGCAAATTCTCAAACAGGAACTAGAGGGTCTCCTGTCTGGTTGGACGACTATCCCTCAACACCCTAAAGAAACAATTTGCCCAATTATTCAGTCACTCTAATATTAGTTTAAGCTAACTCAAATGAAAGGGTAAGGCAAGAAAAAGTAGAAGGAATTTTTCTTCTGCTTAAGAGATTTTCAAGTAAGCCAACACAAATAAACTCAACATAGCTGTCAGGTGAATGAAGCTGTACCATTCCATCACAGCGAAAGGATTCCCTACAGCACTAACTAGGTGAATATTCCACCGTTTTTTAGGGTAAGGGTGGTGTACTTTTAATTTGGTCGATCTACTAATCTGGAAGGTTTTCTACAGCGGAGAACCTTCCTTTTTTTTGTCATTTGACCCACTTGGTTCACCCAAAAAATATTTTTATTTATCCCCTTGACTCTCCAGTTTGCTGGAGAGTTTACAGTTAATTTAGGTCAAATGAAGCAATGAACTACTTATTTGACTATTCCTAATTCTTTTGACTTATCCAGGAGGTCTGACCATGAAACGTTTAATTATTGGTAGTTTATCTTTCTTACTCTTGTCTACTGCGATCGCACCTGTAATCCGAGCCGAAACGCAAGCAATCAATTCAGCAACCTTGAATCAAACTCTTGAATTAGCTAAGCAACTTACCCCTTTTGAACTTGTCTATTTGGCTAATCAAGGTTACTTAAGTGAGCAAGGAATTCCTAGCTCTATGGGGCTTATCTCTGCTTATCAGATGGGAACAGTACGTGCAGAGAAATTAGTTGAAGCTGCGATTAAGGCTAACAAACTATCACCGCAGCTTGCAACAGATAGAGGGTACTTGAATACTGTGGAGTTTTTATTACGGACGCTCACTACCCATCATTAATTTTTGAAATTGAACAAAGTGTAATGGAGATTTTAAGATAGCTGTAGTTGAAATAATTCCAATTCAGGATTAACAGTTTTTCAATAGGAGGAATTCTAATGCACCGTTTTAGCACTGCGATCGCCATTGTAACTACTTTATTACTTGCCCAAAGTTGCTCGTTATCAACTAAAACCAATGAGACAGCAGCAAATGTCGTAAATAACCACCAAGAGGAACATCCACTGAAAGAAATAAATCATGCTCATGATGGACATTCAACAAATCACGGGAATCATACAGAAAATAAAGTATTTACCAAAGCCAAACTCACAGCACCAAGAAATATTATTCCCAATACTGACATTCCTTTAACGATTAGCATTCAAGATTCAACGAATAAATCAATTGAAAAATTCGACAGATTTCAAGAAGAACTCATGCACTTAATTATAGTGAGTGATGACCTTCATTTTTTCTCTCATATTCACCCAAGCTACAAAGGAAATGGGCGCTTTGAAATCAATACTCGTTTTCCCAAACCCGGAAATTACACCTTTTTCAGCGAGTACAAACCTGCTGGAAACTCTGAACAAATTTCGGTTCTCAAAACCCAAGTTTCTAGAAAAAATATATCTATTCCAGAAAGGAACTTGAGTCACACGAAAACGTTTGCTAATACTAAAGTGGAGCTAATATTGTCCACTCCTACAGTCAAAGCAGGTGAGGAACTAACTGTGATGTTTCACCTCAAAAATGCTGCTAATAATCAGCCTGTAACAGATTTACAACCTTACTTAGGAGAAGCAGGGCATTTAGTAATTTTACATCAAGCTCCGGTTCTCACCGAAGCCAATTATATTCATGCTCATGCGTTGACAGGAACTCCTGCCGGGAAAATTCATTTCATGACTCGCTTTCCCAAACCGGGAATGTATAAACTTTGGGGTCAATTCAAGCGCAATGGTGAAATTGTGACGGCTGATTTTTGGGTGAACGTTATCTGAAGGAACTGTTAGCGTTCTCTAGCTAGCCTAAATTATTTGTACGATTGCTCTACTGGATAAGAAGTTGACCTTGGGTTAATTTGTACGCCTGATTTAGGTTAGCTATAAACCGCTACAGATCGAGGCACTTCAAAAACCCAGGTACTTACTTCAAAATTTCATCCTAATTTCATTCGGCTCTATAAAACTGGTAATTAGGCAAAGCGCCTTACGCTCCGGACAGCACATTATATCATTGGGTGTTTTTGTTGGTCTTCAAGTTACGACCGGACGTGAACCAAGAGCGATCCTTATATCCAACCTGTCGATTTTGAATATCCAAAGGTATGTCCCACATTCTAGAAAACACTGTCAAATCATTGCTGTCTCGCGATATCACGGAGGCGATCGGGAATGTTCCCATTGTTCGGCTCAATCGCTTGAGCGAACTCTGTCAGGAACACGAATTTTATCTTAAATTGGAATCCTGCAACCCCGGTGGTAGCATCAAAGAGAAAAATGCTGTTTATCTGGTTAAACAGGCAGAACGTAGCGGTTTGCTGGCCTGTGGTGGCACGATCGTTGAATCGAGTTCTGGTAACTTTGGCATTGGTCTGGCAATGATTGGTGCAGCGCGGGGCTATCGCGTCATAATTGTTGTCGATGCCAAAACACCGCCTCCGATTCGGCGAATGCTGGCAGCTTATGGGGCAGAAATGGTAGATGTACCCCTGAGTGCGGCAGATGTCAATGGCTCGATGCAAGTGGCGAGGATGCAAAAAGCCCAAGAACTCGCCCAGACTATTCCTGGTGCATGGTATCCCTGCCAACACCGAAATCCCCATAACCCAACCGCACACGAGCAATTCACCGCCCGCGAAATCGAACAGGCATTTGGCGGCGCACCGAATGTTATCGTCATCGGAGTCAGCACTGCTGGACAACTGGGCGGAATCAGCCGATATTTCAAGCAACGCTATCCCCAAACTCGAATTGTCGGCGTAGATGTGGCAGGTTCAGCCATCTTTGGCACCCCGTCCCATCCTTATAAAATGACAGGATTGGGGTTATCCTTTGTGCCGCCTAATTTTGACCCGATGGTTCTGGATGCAGCTTATTCTGTGACCGATCGCCTTGCTTTCTCAGTTTGCCATGTCTTGGCGCGTCGAGAGGGATTGCTGCTGGGGGCATCCACTGGTGCGATCGTTGCTGCTGCCCTTGCCTATGGCACCCAATATCAAAGCTCTCAACGCATGGTATTGTTGAACCCGGATCGGGGCGATCGCTATCTCGAAACTGTCTACGATCCGCAATGGCTGACCCAGCAGGGGATTGAGATTTTGTCAGAAAAAGCGCTCACTGCAACAATCCGCGCCCTTCAACCCGTTCCTGAAACCCTTTTGCGACAGCAACAAGCCGCGTGACCATGACTTTAAAGGCTTCTAATAGTCCGTCAAAAATCAGTTTTTTAGATTTGTGGCGGCAGTTTATCCCGCTGTCCCTCAGCGATGTGGCAATGGCTTGCGGCGATCCGATGATGACCACCGCCCTAGCTCACCTACCCGACACACGGGTGAATTTGGCAGCCTTGGGCATTGCCAAATCGCTAGCGGTCTTTTTTGAAAGTCCAATTATTACGATCCTGCACGCCTCGAATGCCCTTGCACCAACGGCGCGATCGCGCCGTGCTTTGTGGCGATTCACGCTTTTAGCAGGGGGTGGATTGAGCGCCTTACTGTTGTTACTGACGCTGCCATTCGTTTTTGCAACGCTAGGCGGCACGCTCTTGGGGATTCCATCCCAATTGCAGCAAACAGTGCGTATTGTGTTGACGTTGATGATTCTCTGGCCGTTTACGATCGCTTGGCGGCGTTACTTCCAAGGGTTATTGATTCACGCTGGTCATTCCCAAGCGGTTGCACAAGCCAGCATCGCTCGTCTGGTTATTGTAGCACTCGTGCTTTGGAGCGGATTTACCTTTAAGGTAGAAGGCGCACTGCTGGCGGGAACTGCTCTGATGGCTGGGGTCGTGTTAGAGGCGCTGGTCGTAACGCTTGCGGCGCAGAAACTGGGAGCCACTCGTCCCCCTCATCCGACTGATTCTGAGCCAAAGCTGCCCACCAATCTCAAAAGCGTCTGGAAATTTTATTGGCCCTTAGCATCTTCGATGCTGGTGGTATGGGGTGGACGTGCGATGCTGGTGGGAATTATCGCCCGTGCCCAAGATGCTGATATTGCACTAGCGGCTTGGCCAGCGGCTTGGGGATTGGTTTTGGTAATTGCGAACGCGACCCGCATGGTGCAGCAAGTGATTATTAAAAACCGAGGTCAAGTTGCCGATCGCCAATTGATTGCGTTTGCCCTCAGCGCGGGTATGCTCTGTTCGCTTTTGTTGCTGTTGGGCAGCACTACTCCATTAGGGCTAATAGTAGTTGAGAGCTTTGTGGGTAAAGATTCTGCTCTGGTCGAAGCTATCCGTCCCGTGTTGCTGTTGTGCGCTTTTGTACCTTTACTTGTGGCGGTTCAAAATGCCACACAGGGCTTTTTGGTGGGGTCAGGTCAGACGCTAGGCGTGAATCGTGCTACCTGGATTGGCACGATAATTTTGCTGGTAGTGGCATTCTTGGGAGTCCAGGTCGGGGTGCAGGGTGCTATTGCTGCCGCGATCGCCATGATTATTGCCTTAGCAACAGAAGTATCTTGTCTAGCATTTAATCTTAGGAAAGAATAAATTTTGACTCGAATGATACGCTCCTAATCGTAATCGCTGCGATCGCTAAATGCTAAGGAGTGGGCCGCAATTATAATGGGTTGCGACTCCTGACGTACAAACAAAAGATGGGGGTGGGTTTAGCGATTGTTTGTGTTTTGTAACCGACAGATTATCTGCTCTCACCCGCTCCTAGAAGGGGTGTATTTTACCAAGCTGTAAATCGTTATATACCTAAGATTTTCCGTTATGGATGGGAAGAAACAAAAGAAGAGAGACTTTCATCGCTTTGTTATGGATTTTTTCCCCTGACTGTCTGTCTTTTAAGAGTCCGTGTTTGATGTCAAGGCAAGGGCTGACCTACGCCAGCAGCGATAAGTTGCTCTCGGCTTGGAGTACCTGTCAGTACAAGCGTCCCATTGATAGCGATCGCTGGAACTGCATTCACCCCATACTGCTGAGCTTTTTCTCTTGATTCACCCTCTCGCAGGTTATAAATCGATATCTCACAACTGGGACAGGTCAGTTCTTGTAACAATTGAACTGTTTCATCGCACAGAGGACAATCAGCCGTAAAAATCTCAATTTGACGTTGAGCCATAATATCTACCAAGAACTCTCTTGGCTCCTATTATTAACTCTCTAGTGGGCTAGAGAGTCAACCTGAACTCGGAATACTATTCGCCCGCAAAACTTAGTTCGGTAGTCTAAGGATATATTCTCAGCACTTAGAAGAGTGCGATTGGTCGCCAACTGCGCGTGCGCTGGAAAGCTGTAGGCATCGCCCTGTGCGAACTCGGTATTGTAACGAATTTTAAATGAGAGCTAGAAATTCTTGACTCTCTAGTCGGCTAGAGAGTGTAGCCTGAGTGATAGTGCCAAATGCACCCGTCAAGCAACAGAATAATTGAGGATAAAAATGAAAATGACTACCCCTACTCAGACAGTATTGAACGCAGCGATCGCTAGTTTGGCATTATTAGCGTTAGCTGCTACTCCATCGTTTGCTGACACTCACAATCAGACCGCGATGCCTACTTGTAGCGACCTGCAATACTAATCGCTCAAACCTGCAATCAAGACATTTTCAAACCAGGATTAAATGCAACTATAATTGCGCTTCAGCCAGGATTAATTGCAACTGAACCAGGATTAATTGCAACCAACCTGCAATCATCCG